>JASIJX010000066.1 GCA_030049955.1 Acidobacteriaceae bacterium | reverse complement strand
CGCCTCCACCATCCGCAGCTTCTCCGCCACGCTGTAATCGCGCCGCGCCCGCTTGCTCACCACTGCCTCGCCTGTCTCACTCACAGGCACATCCTCAACCCTCAACCACACGCGGTCAATGCGGCCTGAAAATGACGCTTACGTCTCCCTCGAGGATGACGCGTTTGAGTTCCCAGTCTTTCGTTCACGTCTTCATTTTGTGCCCGGATTGTGCCTAAGGATGTCGCTTCTGGCGATTTGAGTGATTCTGTCGACTATAGAATCAGCAACTTACGTGTTCTCAACACCGGCTTAGGTTCGACCCCCCTCCCGGCACCATGGCTAAGTGATTTCTCCCCAGTAATTTCCACTACATCCTGAGTTTCCTCACCGTCTCTATCAGCGCCGGCGATGTGGTCAGTGTGTCCTGAGTTGTGTCCCATTCCGTCAAGAGCCACTTGAAGGACTTGGGCGCGCGCTTGAGCGATTTGAAGCGCAGCACTTTCAAGATCGCGCTCACTCACAAGGTTGTAGCGTTCAAAGACCGAGCGGGTCTTATGGCCTGAAATCGTCATTGCTACGCGCTCAGCTTTGCTAGGCCTGAGCAGATCAGGTTGGTTGCAGATGTGTGCCAATCGTTCTGCCCTTAGAATGGCGCGCTTTCACCGTGGCGACGCAATGCAAAGTTGGATTTCGCGCAATATTATTCCTGGGTTGATCGTTGAATCCAGGCAGAGGTTTACCGCTGCTTCAAGCAGTAAGCGGGCAGAATAGCAATGTGGTTAGGGGATCGTGAAATTTGCCAGTTTACTGGCTGTGCATCAATGAAACCGTTCGCCATCCAAGCCGCCGATGCTACATTTTTTCTTGCTGCTCTCTCCCTCACGCGCGCATAGTGGCCCGATGCCGCGTCCTGAAATAGAGAAGTGCCAGTAAGTCTTTTTTAAATGAATCGCATATTAATCATCCAGTATGACCGCGAAGAATTCGTTGCAACACTCTCGCTTTATGTGGAAATTCTAGGGGAAAGTGTCACTTTGGGGAGATCGGAAATTTCGCAATACGAGGTCGATGCTCGCAAATGACCGATTTCGTGATGCGGGAATTGCATCTTTTGCGTCATTGGATCCTGCGGCAATGATGGCGACCGCCTAGCAGCACTCGTTTCCATGCCTATCCGGCTGGCGAATTTTGAAGAAAAAAATACCTAGTAATTATTTCCCTCATAAAAGTAATAGGCGCGGGTAGCATCCAGAACGCGCTTAATAAAGCCTCTTGGCCGAAAGAACTTACGCTGCGCACTACTGCCCGGAAACTACCCCGGAAAATGGTCATCCGGGTGCTAAGGAGAAAGGGTCTCGTCTTCGATTTCTAGCCACTTGAAAAAAATTTGATGCTTGGTCCTTAGGCTTTCGGATATTCACTTCGCCTACAAGCCAGATCGGATTTTTGACTGAAAGGGAAGTGTGTAGGTCCGGATGACCACGTTGCTCTTCCTGCCTTTTTTCGCCGTAATATCCATCACCGCCTATTGGTAACGTTTCTAGGGCTCACTAGACGTTACTAAGGTAAGGTGCTGCTGGCGTTGCGACTGCCTGGTCGAAAAGGAACACGCATCCGTTAGATGAAGCATTTACAACGAACAACACGCCGCACAGTACTAACGTGCCTTAGTAACCTGCTCTCCCCCGTGCTAGGCTGCGCTCAGCTAATGCAAAAGGAACAACAGGTAACTTCAGTAACTGCCACGAAGGTGGGTATGGTCCCGCCTTCGGAGATTTGGATTCGGCAAATCGCTTCCGGGTCAGATCCTTTTCCTGACCGGCAAACTTGCGTCAACCGAGCGGGCAACCGCGAAGACCAACGCAAGTCAACCGCGGCTCATGTTACTTCGTCGATCTACCGCTCCTGCAAGTTTGCGTTGCTGCCCCTGCTGACCGGATGTCTCTTGATGTGCATCTCCGCCTGCGGAAATGCAACCATCGGAAACGGTGGAACGAGTATCGGGCCCAGCACTGACGGAAGTGGATCCACCGATTCTGAGGTGGTTTCGACTAATTCGATAGCCTTTGGGACCGTTTTGGTTGGACAGACAGCGTCTGCGACCGTGTCGGTAACCAACAATGGCTCCTCGCCTTTGCAGCTCTCAATCGGGCAGATCACCGGCCAATATTTCTCTGTGGCAGAACAGAACAGCGGAACAGTCACAATTGGCGGCGGGGACAGCTACAACCTCAATCTGCAGTTCGCACCTTTGGCCGCGGGCGCACAGACGGGGTCTCTCACACTGACACTAGGCAGCGAATCGGCAACGATTGCGTTGAGCGGAACCGGGCAAGTTGCGGCGGGAGTGCTGAGCGGGCTTAGCTGCTCGAGCGGATCGATTACGGGAGCGGGGACGGACGCGTGCACGGTGACGCTGAACGCGGCGGCCGGTAGTGGCGGCCAGGTGGTGAGCCTGTCGAGCAGCGTAACTGCAGTGACGGTGCCGTCCTCGGTGACAGTCGCCGCAGGAGCCACCACGGCCAGCTTCACGGCCACAGTATCGGCAGTGAGCACGGCCGAGACGGCGACGCTGACCGCATCATCGGGCGGCGGAACCCAGACCTACGCGATTAGCCTGGGGGCGACAGCGCAGCCGGCACTGAGCAGGCTTAGCTGCTCGAGCGGATCGATCACGGGAGCGGGGACGGATGCGTGCACGGTGACGCTGAACGCGGCGGCCGGTAGTGGCGGCCAGGTGGTGAGCCTGTCGAGCAGCGTAACTGCAGTGACGGTGCCGTCCTCGGTGACAGTCGCGGCAGGAGCCACCACGGCCAGTTTCACGGCCACAGTATCGGCAGTGAGCACGGCCGAGACGGCGACGCTGACCGCATCATCGGGCGGCGGAACCCAAGCCTACACCATTAGCCTGAGCGCGACGGGGTCGGCTGCCTCTTATGAGGTGGACCTTACCTGGGATGCGCCGGTCGCTTCTTCCGATCCGGTCGAAGGCTATAACATTTATCGTGCAGTTAGCGGAAGTTCCACATACGAATTGCTGAACTCTTCGACCGAAGCCTCAACTACCTATACCGACACAACTGTTGCGAATAACACCTCGTACACTTATTACGTCGAGAGTGTCGATGCTTCCGGCAATCAGAGCGCACCATCGAATGTGTTCAGCGTGACAATTCCTTAAAGAAACCAAGAACCTCCAATCGTTTCTGTGCTGCGCCTGCTGAAAAGCGGTTCAGCACAGACGCATCAGCTGTTGTCCCCTGGATCGCTTGGCTTGTAATGGAAAAAGTATTCATCGCGCGGCGGCCTCTATCTGCAAACAGCGGTCGCCTTGTACGTCTATGGCCATCGATTTCAACTGCGGCCGCAGCACTTTGCCATGGCTGTTCTTGGGCAGGCTCTCGAGCACGACAACGTCTCTGGGGATCAGCGTGCGGTTCAGACTGGCTTTGCAGAAGGCGCGCACCCGCTCGGCGACTTCGTCGGAGGGTTCCTGCCGAGGCACGACGAAAGCGCGCGCAGCTTCGCCTAGCACATTGTCGGGCACAGCGATCACCGCGGCTTCCAACAGTTCCTCGCATTCCAGCAGCCGGTCTTCAATTTGCCGGCAACTGATTCGCGTGCCACCGCATTTGACGAACTCCCGCGCCCGGTCCACGACATAAAGAAACCCATCCCTGTCCATGGTGGCCAGGTCGCCGGTGTAGAGCTTGCCGTTTCGAAACGTAGCTGCAGTTTCCTCCGGCGCACGCCAGTAGCCGCGCGCCACATTATCGCCCTCGGCCACAATCTCGCCGATTTCACCGGGCATTGCCTCTTCTCCCGAGGTATTGATAATGCTCAACCGGATACCGGGGATTGCCTTGCCGATGGAGCCGGGTTTTGTTGCCAGCATCTCCGGCGACAGGCAGGCTAGCTGGGCAGTCGCTTCAGTCTGGCCATACATGATGAAGATGCGAGCGTGCGGCAGCGTCTCGTGGAGTTGGTGCACAAACGAAGACGCCAAGTGGCCGCCGGCCTGCAGCAACGTGCGCAGATGGGGAAGGCGCTTGCGTCGCAGGTTAGAGTTGCGCAGGAGAATCTGATAATGGCTAGGCAGGCCGGCAAAACTGGTGCACCGTTGTTGCGCCATGTTTTCGAGCACAACGTCTGGATAAGTGAACCGGTTGTCCAGCACCAGCCTGGCGCCCACCTGCAGGTAGGTGTGAAGCAGAGAAACGCCGAAGCAATAGTGGAAGGGCAGCACCGTCATCATGCGCTCATGTTCGCTCAAATGCAGCGCGGCAATGATGGATCTGGTATTGGCAATGATGTTGCCGTGAGAGACCATGACGCCGCACGGTTTCCCGGTGGATCCCGAGGTGAACATCAGGGCTGCCAGGTCCTGGGGCAGATCCGTTTCAGCTGGGACAGAGGACCGCGCATTGCCGGCCGGCGCCTGGGCAAACTGAAACCATCCGTGTCTGCCGGGGGGATCTTCGCAAAAGACCGTGACGGCTGTACTGGCCAGCGTTTCACCGTACCTAGCCAAGAGCGATAGGTGTACGAAGGCTGCGCGCGGCACGGTGGTTTCGATGTAGTATTTCAGTTCCTCGGCCGAGAGTTTTGCGGGCAGCGGCACGCAAACCAGACCCGCTTTGAGCGTGCCCAAATAAGCGACAACCCAGTGAAAGGAGTTCGACCCGAGCAGCAGGACGCGATCGCCCCTGACGCAGCCCGCGTCAAGCAACCGCGCCGCGAACTCGCTGGCTCCCGATTGCAGATGGCTGTAGGAAAACTCGCCCTCCGGGGTGGAGAGAGCCACACGGTTTTTTTGCTTGCCGGCGAGGAGAAACTCTGCCGCGTTGATGATGTTTGTCATGGCGCATGCACCTCCAGCAGATCGGGGAACTAAACTTCAGTACGCGTCAGTTTTCACCGCGTGGCAGCGACGGGCAGAGTGCTTGGAGTAGCGCATATTCACCAGCGGAACATCCACCCAAGAGGTTCCAGCAGCCACTTTGCGCGTATTTTCATTCCTGGCGTAATCGATGAAGAAGACTTCAGCGCCAGGGTATGCGCGAAGGATGCAGCCTGCCGCACCGGTGGCCAGCGTGCTGACACCCCAGGTTGGGTGTTTTCGGCGTGGCGCCCAGGATTCCGATCTTCTTTTTCTTCGCCGTCATTCTTTTCCTCGCGCGAGCGCCGGCTCGCTCAATTGCGCGCGCCTGTACCGCACAGTTCCGGGTGAATATGACAAAGCTGTTCGTAGAGCAAGGGAATGTTGCCGCAACGCCGGCCAACCTCGCGGGGCAGTAACCACTCCGTGAGCTCCACAGCCAACCGGTGAATGATGGGCATGCACTCAGCCGTGATGGTTGTGCAGCAGGTGGTGACCGGCAAAACTGCTCTCCACTTACGGCGCAGATAGAAATAAGCGCGCCAGAATTCGCGCGGCAGCCGGACTGTGCCGTTGGCATTGTGAATGCAGAAGGCAGGAATGATGAAATTCTCGAGTCCGCGGGCGGCAGCCTGGAGACAGATGTCGGCGCCATAGAGATGAAACCCGGGCAGCTGCTCATCAAAGCAAAGCCCGGAGGAGCGGCGAACTACCAGCAGTAGTTCGTCGAGTGTTTGCGCAGGAGCAAGCGTGCGAAACGGTTTGCCCAAAATTCTGCGCAGCCCGGTTGAAAAGCAGTAACCGTGCAGGCGCGGCGGTGTCTCCTGCGTAGCTCCGAAGCAGCCCAGTACGCCCCATTGCGAACCGGCCGCATCGAGGGTGTTGAGCGTCTCCCGCAGATTCCTCATCCAGGTCGCAGGCAGATAGACATCCTGGTGAGCAAACACCACAATGTCGTTGTGTGCTTCGGCCAGTCCGCTGTTATAGGCTGCTCCGGCGCATCTGTAGCAGCGGCGCACGATGACTTCGCAATTGGAGTCAATCGCCGGAGAAGCGAGCAGTGTACTCTTCAGCACCTGTTCGTCGTTGACCGCGACCACGAGCGACCAGCGCAGACCACTTCCTGAAGGAGCGGCGCCACGGGAGCGTTTTCTTTCTCGCACGATCATAGAAGGCATAGGGAACCAGAACTAGATATGGTTGGGTGTTTTTGCGCTTGTTATCGCGATTGCGCTCAGCTTACTGCCGCCGCGTGATTCTGCTCCTTCGCATTGGCAGATCCCCCGGCGCACGATGCCCGGGACTATGCCTAGACCAACAATGACGCTGGCCGCGGCGACAAAGCTCTGCTGCAGTTCCTAATATCCGTAACCGGCGGGGCGCAAAATGCTGGCTAAGACCTTGGTGGAAACCGGGCTCACCGCAATGCTTGTCGCTGAACTGCCGCAGATCAATGCGCTCGCCCGAAAGATGGACTTCATAGGCAGAACTCGCGAACACTCTCGACGACAGCTTCGGCTTGCTCCATCGTCAGGTGCGGGCCCATGGGCAGACTGAGCACTTCGCGATGGATCATTTCGGTGATAGGCAGGCTCCCCTCGTCGAGCCCCAACTCGGCGTAAGCGGTTTGCAGATGAGGGGGAATCGGATAATGAATCACGGTTCCGATGCCACGCATCTTCAGATGATCCTGCAGAGCGTCGCGATGGCGGCTGCGCACCACATACACGTGATGGACGGATTCGGCCCATTCGGCAGTCCACGGCAAGACCAGGTCCGTGTTCTCGAGCGCCTCTCCGTAGAACGCAGCCAGAGCGCGGCGACGGCTGTTCCACTCATCCAGGTGCGCCAGCTTGGTGCGCAGGACGGCTGCCTGGAGAGAATCCAATCGGCAGTTGAATCCCTTCTCATCGTTGATATACGTCACTCGTTGGCCGTAGTTGCGGAGCACTTGCACGCGGTCGGCAATGTCTTCGCGGTTGGTTGTGATCGCACCACCGTCGCCGAATGCGCCCAGGTTCTTGCCTGGATTGAAACTCCAACAGGCGACGTCGCCCATGCCGCCGATGCGCTCGCCCTTGTAGCGCGCGCCATGGGCCTGCGCCGCATCTTCCACCACCCAGAGCCCGTACCGCCGCGCAATATCGACAATTGCGTCCATATCCGCTGGCTGACCGTAGAGATGTACTGGGATGATGCCCCGCGTTCGCGGTGTGATCGCCGCCTCGATCCTGTCGGGATCGATGTTGTAGGTGCACGGATCCGGTTCGACGGGAACCGGCACGGCACCCGCAAAGCTGACGGCGAGCCACGTGGCGATATAGGTGTTGGCAGGGACCAGCACTTCGTCGCCGGGACGGATGCCCACCGCGAGCAAGGCAATATGCAGCGCCTCGAGCCCGCTGCTGAGGCCAACACAATGCTTCACGCCAAGATAGCGGGCGAAATCGTTCTCGAAGGCGTCGACCGCCGCTCCCAGAATGAAGGCGCCGCTTTCGAGAACCTCGGCCAGGGCCGCATCCATCTCTTGCTTGATGGCCAGATAGGTGGCCCGCACATCAAGAAACGGAACCTGCCCGCTCTTTGCGTGCTGCCTGGACAAATTTGTCGTAATCTCTGAAGTAATCGGATTCATCGTATTCCTC
>JASIJX010000515.1 GCA_030049955.1 Acidobacteriaceae bacterium | reverse complement strand
TCAATTTCATCACTCTGGCCATCATCGCCGTTTGTGCGGTGATCTTCGCCCGTCAAGCCATGGGGCTTCCGTGGACGTCCACTCGCATCATCGGCCTCGCAATCTCAGCTCCCGCACTATTGCTGCTCGTTCTGGCGCGGACTCAGTTGGGCAGGGCCTTTAGTGTACGGGCGAAGGCGAGCAATCTCGTTACCAATAGGCTGTATTCCCGGATCCGCAATCCTATTTACGTTTTCAGTACATTCCTGATTGTCGGCGTCATCATCTTCACCGGAGCGTTCTGGCTTCTACTCGCCTTGGTCGTCATCATTCCGCTGCAGATTTATCGAAGCCGAAAGGAATCAGAGGTTCTGCAAGCGAAGTTTGGAGCCGAATATCTTGCGTACAAGCAAAAAACCTGGTTCTGATTTCCCGTTCAAATTCGCCGCAGAGAACCGCGACGCCGTTCTGGGTGTGTTGTCGTCGATACTGACCTTTGAAAAATCTTCACCACGTTAATGTCGCAGTTTGCACCTGTTTTGCAAGAAACAAAAAGCCCGGCGCGAAGGCCGGGCTTTTTGTTTCGGAATCTGAAGTGCCGCTTAAAGTTTCTCAAAGAAATCGCAGGCAGAACAGGAGATATAGACTCCGCCGGGGACGCCGCGCTCGCGGTCCTTGACGCGCTTCACGATGCGCGTGGGCTTGCTGCATTTGGGGCAGTCCGTCGACTTCGTTGTATCCATGACCTTCTTGCGGTCGCCAGTTTTTGCAATCTTTGCCATTCCTTGGAGTTTCTCCTTGTGGACTGTCTCTGCTCACGCAGGTGCTGCCTGCGGCTTCAACGGCGCGGTGCCGGCTCGTACATTGGCAAGCGGGACTCGCTACTCCAAGTTTACATGAAGCTGGAATTTATGGGCTTCGGGCTGGGTTTCGTGGCTGAGTTCTATCGTCCCTGCACGGCTTGCCGCCAATGGCGGCAGCATTGCCCGAGTTATGCTCACCGGCTGGAGCCGGCGAACGTAATCCGGGGCTAACCATCTGCCGCCCTTACGGGGCTTCAATTCTGCTGATCATCGGGATTGGCGCCGATCGTTGTTTGTTGAGGGGTCTGCTGAGGGGCTTGCTGCGGCGCCGGCGCAGATTGCGGGTTCTGCGTGCTGCCTGCCGGCGCGGAAGTTGAAGACGGCGCCGGCTGCCCTGAAGCCGGAGCATTCTGCTTCTGCTGCCCTGCGCTTTGCGACTGCCCTGAGCTTTGCTGGGTGGTCTTGCTGGCGTCAGGATAGTCATCCGGCTGTGGCGTGGGGAAATGCACCGGCTTCATGACCTGGGTGTTCTTTTCGCTGTCGGTTGGCAGCGTTTCGCCGGGGTTGCGGAGCGTGGGCGGCGGTGCTGGGGCCTGCGTGTCCGGATTGCGGTGCGCGTCGCCTTCCTCGATCACATGCGTATTCTCAGCCTGCTCGGAGATCGGGGCGCGGCCATCGGCCTGGAGCATCGGATCCACGACATCCTTGTCGAAGACCTCGACGGGCTTGCCCACCTTGGCAATCTCCACGCGGATGACGCGGTTGCCGTTGATGCGAACGAAGGTGACATCTTGGGGTGGGACGCCATAAAGCCAGATTTCAATCGGCATCTGGCCTTCCATCTCGCGCATTTTGTTTACCGGCTGGCCCTTGGCGAACATAACCATGTCGGTGTTCATGCCCACCAGCACCTGGTGGTTGAGGATGGCCTCTTTGAGCGATTTGGGCAGTGTATCGGTATAGGCCTGCACCGGTGTCTTCACGTTGAAAGAGAGCAGCGGCGCGAGCAGGGCCTTCACCTGGTCACCGGTCAGGTCAGGTACGTGGTCTTTGAAGGTGAGCGTAAGGCGCGAGCCCACCGGCTCCTGGCCGTTATCGGCGACCACAGGCGTGTCGCCGCCGTAGTTCGGGTCTCCCGCGCCAACGGAGACATGGCGCAGGAAGCGGTGTCTGGCGTCCGGGCCGCCATTAAGGTCGAAGACGATTTTGTCGCGGTCGATCTTGATGTCGGTTACGACCATCCGGTCGCCCGGCTTGGCGCTCAGTCCTTCGCTGGTCACCATGTTCAGGTAGGCCTCGCCGGCCGGCTCCAGTTTGCCATTGGCGGCGAGTGTAAGGCCTTTATGGCCGCGCGGGAACGGACGCATGGCAAAGCCCTGCTCCGACTGCATGATGCGCACGATCTCAAGCTTGTCGCGCGTGCCCATGGGAGCCGTGGAAAGGGTCACGTGCGTTGGCTGAATCTGCTGGAACTGCCGGTCTACCGGCCCATTGGCAGTCGCCGAATGCTTGCCGCTGGTGTCGATGGTGATCACCTGCGCGGACGCCAGACACGGCGCAAGCGAAGCGGCCAGCGTGCAAATCAGAACTGTACGGGAGCCGGGAAGCGGGTTTTTGAAGATCGTGAATCGCGCCATGGGAGCCTCCCATGTCCATTTTCAGGATTACGCAAAAGCATGTTGCGTTCAAGCAAAAAGAAAAATCAAAATGCCGAATAGAAACGAGAGTCACGCACGGGCTGATGTCCGCGGCAACTGGCCCACCTAGGCACAGATGCTTTCCCCTCGCGAAGGGTCTCCCGGCGCAACTCTCGAGCAAAGCTGCGGCTATCAAGACGATGTGGGCGGATCGACAGGCCTTTCAGTGGGCCCCGCAGTCCCAGGAACCGGCCCGGAAACAGGACCGGGAACGGTACCGGGAACAGAATCGGGAGCGGAGATCGACCCGTTTGCCTGAGCAATCTGCACCAGCGGCGGCGGCGCAGCCGGGCCCATTGCGGCCTCATGCTGAGCGCGGGCTGCGGCGTCCAGGTCAACGGGAATGCCGCCCGGATTCAGCACCGGCGCATTGTAGCGGAAGTCGAGATCGCGTGTAAGCCGGAACATGGCCGGGATAGCGGCGAGGATGATGAAAAAGGCGATCCAGGTGCCGTCGAGGCCGAATCCGCCGCCGGTAAGCCAGAACGGCCCCATGGGGTCGCCTTCGACGACCGAGGAGTGGCTGCCGACGCCGGCGACCGCAAGGCCGAAGAGCAGTGCTCGGCTGGCCTTCCAGCCAAAATTCAGACCCCAGCTTACCCACAGGGCGCGGGTGCGCAAATAGGCCGTGGAAAGCAACAGGCCGAGAACGAGCGAAACCGCGAAGCTGGTGCGGCTGGAGCCGGGCAGAAGCTGCTGGACGAGAGCGTAATACGCCGAAAAACCGAGCGCGCCGCCGAGCGGGCCGACGGCTTCAACAAAACGCTGGAACCCGTAGCCGCGGAAGGCGATCTCTTCTGCCAGCGTGGCGAGTAGAAAGAACAGCGCGTCGGATGCCAGCCAGCCGAACTCCGTGATGCGGCCGGAGAGCAGAACAGCGATACCGCCGGCCAGCGCCATGGGAATAACGCATATGACGGCGACGGACCAGCCGGTGGCCAACCCCAGGCCGAACTCGCCGCCAAACCCGGTGCGGCGCGGCAGCCCCTGAACGCTGATGGGGTGCATTTGCCGCTGGAACCAGAAACCCATGGCGGCGTAACCAAACAGGAGCAGAAAGACGAGCATGCCCTGCTCGATGAGGGGCGACCAGTTATCGCCGGCCAAGCCGATGCCCCCGTGATGGGCCAGCGAACGGGCGAGGAAGTAATAGAAGACGGCGAAAATGACCTGCGCGTAGGCGCGCAGACGGGTGCCGGGAACTGTTTCGGTCATCGCTGCCTCCCCGCCGTCATTGCTTGCCTATTCGCTCGATTGTCCGGGATCAAACCCAACCGGTTCACCTCAGGCGCTCGCGCGGCGCTGTGTCTTCCTTCGCGTAGTGTACGGGTTTCGGCCGGTTAAATCAGCCTTCGGTATAGAACTGGGCCATGTTGCGGAATTTCTTTTGACGAGCAGCAACCAATTCGTCAATCGGAATCAGCTTGAGCTCGGCCAGGTGCCGCTTGAGAGCCGTGCCCAATGTGCCTGCGCCCGCATCCCGGTCGAGATGAATGCCGCCCTCGGGCTCGGAAATGATTTCGTCGACGCAGCCCAGCGCCGCGACCTCAGGGGCAGAGATGCGCATAGCTTCGGCCGCCTGCTGCTTGTGCCCGGCGTCGCGCCACATGATGGCCGCGCAAGACTCCGGCGTGATGACGAAGTACAGGGCGTTTTCGAGAATCAGCACGCGGTCGGAGACGGCTAGCGCCAGCGCGCCGCCCGAGCCGCCCTCGCCGCTGATGACCGAGATGGTGGGCACGCGCAGCCGCGACATTTCGAGAATATTGCGGGCGATGGCCTCAGCCTGTCCGCGCTCTTCGGCGCCCAGCCCCGGAAATGCACCGGGCAGATCGATGAAACTGAATACCGGCCGGCCGAATTTTTCCGCAATGCGCATGGAGCGCAGCGCCTTGCGGTAGCCCTCCGGATGCGGCATGCCGAAGTTGCGCCGGACCCGCTCCTTGGTGGTGCCGCCCTTGCGGTTACCGATGACCATTACTTCTTCGCCGTCGAGCCGGGCCATGCCGCAGGCCACAGCCTCGTCGTCGCCAAAGGCTCGGTCGCCGTGAATCTCGCTGAAGTCCGTGAAGATCCGTTCGATCAGTTCCATCGGATAAGGGCGCTGTGGGTGGCGCGCCCGTTCAATTCTGGCCCACGCCGGCGATACGGTTTGCGCAGTGTGAGAAGCGGTTGATTCCTGTTCGCTCATGGATGATTTCTTTTGCTGCCGGAATCCTTGTTGGCCCTCCAGTGATTCTAAGGTGCCGGGGCGCGTGGGAGAAAGCTGCGACACGGGCCGTAGCTGATCTTAGTCTTCGGGGCCGTCCTTACCGGAATCCCGGCTGCCTGAGACAGGCAGCGTTTCCGGCGATGCAGTGCCCGGCTTCCGTTCGGTTTTACTCGTTTCGCACGGCTGTTCCGCTGCGCTGGGCCTGATGAGCACATCTACGCGATAACCGGCGTCCTCGGCCTTGCGCAGCGCGCCGTCGATCTCGCGGCTCAGCTCCTGCACGGCGGCACGATCGGGCGTGGGCGCAGCCGCCAGCTTGAGCAGCGACGGCATGAGCAGCCACCAAAGCAGCTCTTCGTAGCGCTCACGGATCAGGTACTCGCAGTTGCCGGCCTGATGCACGCCGCAGAGCCAGCGCACATCAGGATCGGACCAGAGCGCCGGCGTGAGGCCTACGGGCTTGCGGCCAGCGGGTAATTCTTCCCGCGCAGCCTTGCGGGCGATGCTGGCCTGCGGTTTTGCCCCGCGCGCTTCCTTGAGTGATGAATCGCTGGGTGACGAATCGCGGGCCGGGGCTTTTTCCTCTGCTGCGACTGGCTCTTCACTGCCGATGCCCGCGCCGGTGAGCAGCCCGACCTTGATGCGCGCAGCCACGCGCCACGCCTCTTCACCTTCAAAGCCCAGCGCATGGCAGGCATGGCCGAAGGGCTCGCGCAGCCGGATGCGATCGAAGAGATCGAGCGCCGCGCGACCCGGATTCCGGGGATCAATGGACTCGGCTAGCAGCATGAGCGTCGACCAGCCGAGGATCGGGCCCCACATGGCGGTTGCGGTGACTTCCGGGCTGGGGCTGGGCAGCATTCGGCGCGCTGCCGCGGTCCACGGCGCTGGAAACAGCGCTTCAATAATCGGCAGCCGCATGGCTGCGCCAAGGCGCTCGCGGAAGAGATCGCTGAAC
>JASIJX010000514.1 GCA_030049955.1 Acidobacteriaceae bacterium | reverse complement strand
GCCCGCACGCTGGGACCAGCCGAAGTAGCCGCCGCCTTTGACGCCGACGTGAACGCCGGCGGAACCGGCGAGCTCTACCACCTCAACGTTCCCGCCGACCGGCGCTTCTTGCACCACAACACGCTCTGCGGCACTGAGGAAACGCAGTGGATGGCGACCTATGTCTCCGGACGCACGCTGCAGGTGGCCTTCTTTTCCGGACAGGCGCCCCCGGTGCTGACCATCGATGCCCTTGAGAATTCAACCGACCTCTGTGGCGCCTTCACTTACAGCCGCTGACAGCGCACCGTTGACGCGCCGGGCCATTCCAATATCCCGTGCCCGCTGATAAGATAAGGAAGTCACCCATGGGGCTGTAGCTCAGCTGGGAGAGCGCCTCGTTCGCAACGAGGAGGTCAGCGGTTCGATCCCGCTCAGCTCCACCAAAATTCAAACAGCTTGCAGGCGTCATAACCTTCCGTCGAGATGGAAAGACTCGAGAAGGACTGTGTGCGGTCGTCTCGGCCGGCGCAATCCACGTCTCGATAGTCGGCCGTTGGCTTATTCACGCAGTCTGCGCAACATCACTGCTGCCCTTACGCTGCTGTTGGCAGTCTTTTCGCTGTCGGCGTGCGGAGGAACCGCGACCTTCGTGACTGCGGTGCCTCCGGCTGGCGCCTACACCGGGACCATCACCGGTCACGATTCGACAAACGTCAACATTACAAGCACTCCAGCCTTCACCCTCATCGACGCTACGACCCGCGGGTGACGGGCCGCCTGCAAACACCTATGCCGGAGTGTGGGTCTCCTTCGCGGCAGAGTGCGACGGCGACACCCAGCCGGCCCAAGTCTCGAAAGACTCTCTGTCCTCTATATCCGCGGCCCAGAAGTAACCACCCGCTACCACCATCCCAGCCTGCTCTGGCTTATTCTGCCGTTGATGATTCTGTGCCTGTGCGGCGTGTGGCTGCTGGCTTCGCGCGGAAAGCTCCGCGAGGACCGCGTGATTTTCGCCCTCACCGGCCGCATGAGCCTGCTGATCGGCGCCGGCGTCGCTCTGCTGGCGTGGCTCGCCGTTAGAACGTAGAGTTCTTTCCCTGACCCATCGCGAAGATTTTATTTGACCCCAGCCCAGAGCCGTATAAGATTGGGCTGCGCCTTTCCCTGGATGGACCGCCCTTTTTGACCCACATTTTGGAGGTATCTATGCTTCCCAAGTGTCCCTCTCTGCGCCAGCTCGCCGCCGTCTTTGCCTTGGGCTTCGCGTGTGCGCCCGTCGCCGTTCACGCCGCCGGCAATCAGGCTCTAATCACCGGCAAAATCGATGAGACGCAGTTGGTCGCGCTCACCGGTAACGTCCGCCCTGAAGCCAACGCCCGTAACGACCGCGGTCCTGTCGGCGACTCCGTTGCGTTCAATCATCTGCAGCTTTTGCTCCAGCGTCCGCCTGCGGCTGAAGCCGCATTAGACGCCTGGCTGGACGCAGCGCAGACCCCCGGCAATCCCAATTACCACCAGTGGCTCACCGCCGAGCAGCTCGGAGAGCAATACGGCCCCAATCTGAGCGACATCGCCACCGTGAGCGCATGGCTCACTGCCCATGGCTTCCAGGTCAACGGCGTCTCGCCCACCGGCCTGTTCATCGATTTCTCCGGAACCGCCGGCCAGATCGCTGCCACTTTCAAGACCGAAATCCACGCGCTGGACGTCAATGGCGAGCATCACTTCGGCAACATGTCGAATCCTCAGATTCCCGCAGCCCTGGCTCCGGCAATCGCCGGCATCGTCTCACTCAACGACTTCCAGCCGCACCCGATGGCGAAGCTGGTGAACAAGCCCACGGTGCCTGCGCCAATGCAACAGGCCAGCCCCGCTTACACCACAGACACCGGCTATTTAGCGCTGGTTCCCGCCGATTTGGCCACCATCTACAACTTCAATCCCGTATACCGCTCCGGCCTGATGGGCAAAGGCCAGTCGATTGTCCTCATCGAGGATACGGATCTCTATTCGAATGCTGACTACGCAACGTTCCGCCATACCTTCGGTTTGAATGCTTACAAGGACAGCACCTTCTCCGTCGTCCATCCCGGCGGTTGCGCCGATCCAGGCGTGTTGGTAGGCAACGACTTTGAAGCCGCGGTTGACGTGGAGTGGGCCGCGGCCTCGGCGCCGGATGCCAGCATCGTTCTCGCCTCCTGCGCCGATACCCAAACCAACTTTGGCGGCTTCATCGCCCTGCAGTCGCTGCTCGAATCGCGCACCCCGCCGGCCATCATCAGCATCAGCTACGGCGAGTGCGAAGCCGCGCTTGGGCCGTCCTTCAACCGCTACGTTAGTCTGCTCTACCAACTCGCCACCGCAGAGGGATCCTCGGTCTACGTAGCCTCCGGCGATGAAGGCGCTGCCTCCTGCGATGCCGGTGAAGAAGCGGCACAGTACGGCATCTCGGTGGACGGATACGCCTCTACGCCCTACAATCTGGCAGCCGGTGGCACCGATTACAGCGACTTCTACTCGGGAACCACGAGCCAGTATTGGAGCCCAACCAACTCCGCCACCTATGGCTCGGCGTTGTCTTACATCCCCGAGATGCCCTGGAATGACTCCTGCTCCAACAGCACCGTCTCGAATTACTTTGGCTACCCCCTCTACGGCTCCGGAAGCCTGTGCAACCTGGGGTACTTCCTTGGTGTAATTGCCGGCAGCGGCGGGCCCAGCGGCTGTGCATACGGCGCCACCAACCCCCTGCCCAACACGCCCGCCATCAGCGGCAGCTGCCGTGGCTACGACAAGCCGATCTGGCAGAAGTTCATTGCCGGTAATCCCAACGACGGCGTGCGCGATATTCCCGATGTCTCGATGTTCGCCTCCAATGGCTTCTGGAGCCACTACTACGTAGTCTGCTACTCCGACCCAGCTAATCAAGGCGTGCCCTGCGACACAGCGCCAGAAGACTGGGCCGGCGGCGGCGGAACTTCCTTTGTGGCGCCTATCCTCTCCGGCGTGCAGGCGCTCGTGAACCAGAAGACCGGCTTCCGGCAAGGCAATCCCGACTACGCGTATTATGCATTCGCCACTCAGGAGTATGGATCGCGAGGCAATCCAGCCTGTAATTCGAACAACGGCGCCAACGCCTGCATCTTCCACGACGTCACCTTCGGCGACAACGTCGTTGACTGCACCGGCCCGTTCAATTGCTACGACCCCTCGGGCGAATATGGCGCGCTGTCGGTCAGCTCGAAGAAGTATCGCCCATCCTATACGGCCGGCACGGGTTGGGACTTCACCACCGGCATCGGCACCGTGAACGTGGCCGCCCTGGTGAGCGCCTGGGCCGCCGTTCGCTGAGCAATACCGTTCGCTGAGCAATCCCGCACGCTGAACAATACCGCCATCGCCAACCAGCAGGGCCGGAACACCCCGGCCCTGTTTTTTCGGGTAACGAGTCAATTTCGAATCTTGAATCGCGTAAAAGCTTCCCAGCTTGGCACGCTCACTGAGCATCAGCCCGATTCAGTACTTTCGTGCCCTTGCGTCACACTTAACTAATATTTTTCTTTGCCGATTGGTCTAAAACATAGCTATCCGAAAGCAATTTTTCCGGCCGTTCGGACGACGTTTGCCGCCCATGACGCTCCGGCTTCAAGGAATTTCCATGCGAGTTCCCGGTTCTCCGAACCCCGGACCAACACCCCGCCAGGTATCCGTGGCGGCCCAAAAGATCGCGGCAGCGCAGTTTTCCCTCTTCGGCTTCGACGTTCTCGAGCAGACCGGAACGTCGCGCTTCTCTTATGACCTGGGCGTCGCGCGCTCCGGGGGCATGATGAAGGTCGTCGTCCATGGCAGCCTCGACGGCTTCTGGGATCTCATCGAGCCATATCTGGACCGCTCCAGCGCACAAATTCCCGATTACCACCGCGCCATCGATCTCTGGCTCGAGCGGCACAGCTCGCACATCACATGCTGTCTGGTTCAGTTCGATTCAACGCAGTTCAATTCCACCGATTTTCAGCTCGCGCCGCGCACTTATCTGGCCTCTGCCACAGAAGTAGCTAAACGGCTGCACCAGGGCACAGACCGGCTCATCGGCGCGCCCATGGCGCTGCGCAACGCCGTCGTGGACGTGCATGAGAGTCTGCCGGCGCGCTGGCGCTTCAGCGAGGAGCGTATCGCGGAGTTGATGGAAGGCCAGGAAGAAGAGCTCCGCATGCAGCCTCTGCGCTTCTCTGCCGCCACAGCGTAAGCGCCCTTTATTCATTCCTTATTTTTCAGGCAAGCCCGCTCCTTAATCTTGAATGCGGGGCCTGCGAGCTTTCTGCCCGCAAGAGCCATCTGTCGAGCCCCCGGCTAAAGATGAGGAGCCTGCCGTGAAACTCTTCCAACTTCCCTTCACATTGTCTCTTTCTCTTCTGTTGCTCCCATTCACAGCACATGCGCAGGCCGCGCAAGCCACACGCGATCACGACGAGGTCGAGCAACTAAGAGAAATGGTGCTGAGCCTTGAGGCGCGCGTGAGCGCGCTCGAAGCACAGAATGCAGCCTTGCGGCATGAATCGCAATTCACCGGCGCCAGCGGCCCTGAAGCCGCGGCCGCACTGGTTCGCGCCACCACCGAGTTGCGCGCGCCGGCTGCAGAAACAGCACCCATGCAGTCTGCCGCGCCGTCCACAACCGCGCAGGCTGCCCCACCCCCATCATCCCGCACCAACCTTCCCGGCGGCGCCACGCTCAATTACATGCTCGACCTCTATTACGAGTACAACTTCAACAACCCCGTCGGCCGCGTGAACGATCTGCGCGCCTACGACGTGCTGAGCAATTCCTTCAGCATCAACCAGGCCGCCGTCGTCTTCGACCTTGATCCGGATCTCGCCGCCAAGCGCCGATACGGCGTGCGCATCGACCTCCAGTTCGGCCAGGCGACCGAGACTCTGCAGGGCAACCCCGCCGTCGAGCCGCGCCCCGACATCTACCGCAACATCTTTCAGGCCTTCGGCACTTACATCGTTCCGGCTGGCAGCGGCATCAATCTCGACATCGGCAAATGGGCCAGCTCCCTAGGCGTGGAAGGCAACTACACCAAGGACCAGTGGAACTACACCCGCTCGTACTTCTTCTACTTCCTGCCCTTCTACCACGCCGGCGTTCGCGCGCATTACCAGTTGAATGACAAGCTGGGCGTGAACTACTGGCTGGTGAACGGCACCAATCAGTCCGAGCCCACCAACAGCTACAAGGACGAGCTCTTCGGCTACGTCTACGCGCCCTCAAAAAAGCTCTCCTGGACCGCGCAGTACTACGTGGGCCAGGACCATCCCGACGTAGTGGCGGCCTCAAACTGCACCATCCCCATCCAGCCGGGCCTGTGTCTCGCGCCCATCGTTCCGGCGCCCAACGGCAAGCTGCACATCTTCGACACCTACGCCACCTGGCAGGCGACAAGCAAGCTCACCCTCCAGGCCGAGGGCGATTACTTCATCGAACGCGAGTGGGCCAATGCTGCGCCCGGGGAATCCTCCGCGCCCTCGCACGTGGACGGCGGCGCCGGCTACATCGCCTGGCAGCTCACATCCCGTTCCGATCTGGCGGCGCGCAGTGAATACTTCTCCGACCCCGACGGCCTGTTCAGCGGCGTCGACCAGGCGCTCAAGGAAGCCACAGCAACATACGAACACAAGTTCGGCGACAGTTTCGACAGTTTTCTTGAGTACCGTCGCGACTGGAGCAACGTGCCCTATTTCCACACCAGCAACCCAGCCGCCCCCGCGACGCATCAAGACACTGCAACGCTGGGTCTCGTCTGGTGGTACGGCGCCAAACAGGGATCTTGGTAATCAAGCGCCCAGTTGCTCCCACGCCGCCATCCGGCGTCTAATGGAAAATACCCGCGGCGGCGCCACGCAAGAAGCCGCCGTTCTTCCCCATCTGCGGCTGCGAGGTAACCGATGTCCTCCGCCTATCTGCAGCGCATTGCCACCGCGGTGCCCGACTACGATATCCACGAGGGATTCGTAGAATTTGCCGCCGGAATGCTCGCCGACCCGCGCGCCCGTTCGATCTTCCAGCGCCTGGCGACAAAGTCTGATATTCGCCATCGCTTCTCCTGCCTGGCGCGCGAACACGATCCAACAGCATTTTCTGCCGACGCGATGACCTTTTACGGCAGTGGCATCTCGCGCTCCACTGCGGAGCGCATGCGAGTTTTCGAGCAGAGCGCGCCGCAACTTGCGCGCCGCGCGCTCGACCGGCTGGCTCTGAGCGAATCGGAACGCAGCCGCATACGCCATGTCCTGGTAACCTGCTGCACCGGCTTCTACGCTCCGGGCCTCGATTTCGACATCATTGATCACCTCGGCCTCCCTGCTTCAACCGAACGCACATTCATCGGCTTTATGGGCTGCTATGCGGCCATTAACGCGCTCAAGCTTGCGCGGCACATCGTGCGCTCACAGCCGGGGTCAGCAGCGCTCATGGTCAACCTCGAGCTGTGCACGCTGCACTTCCACCAGACGCAGGAGCTCAGCGACGTCCTCGCGTTCTTGCTCTTTGGCGACGGCTGCTCCGCCGCGCTCATCGACAGCGAGCCCTCGGGCCTCGCGCGAGCGGGATTGGAAATCGACAGTTTCCATGCGCTGCGTATCGAAAGCGCGCGCGACCTCATTACCTGGCGCATCGGCGACCTGGGATTCGACATGTATCTTTCCACGCAGGTGCCGAACCAGATTGCCAGAGCCATGCGCGAACACGCCGCCGCCATCACCCGGGAAAATGGCCACGACCGCGCCGTAGACGAAATTGACCTGTGGGCCGTCCATCCCGGCGGACGCGCCATTCTCGATGCGGTCGAAGACGGTCTTGATCTCGCGCCGGACGCGCTCGACGCCTCGCGCTGCATTCTTTCGCGCTTCGGCAATATGTCCTCGGCTACCGTAATGTTCGTCCTCGAGCAACTGATGAAGGAAGCGCGCGCCGGCCAGCGCGGCTGTGCCATTTCATTCGGTCCCGGGCTCACCGCGGAGATCATGCGCTTCCATGCCCCCTGACGCGCAGTCGTTCCGGCAGTCATTTCTCGAGCGGGCCCAGCTCACCGAGCTCATGGACGAGCCCGCGAGCTACGAACAGTTCCGCGGCTGTCTGCACGATCTCGAGCGCGTCAACCGCATTGTTCTCGCCTACCGCCCCACGCTCCGCTGGCTCAGACAGTTTTCCGGTCCATCAGCCTTACCATTGCACATTCTCGACGTTGGCTCGGGCGGCGGTGACATGCTGCGCCGCATCGAGCGCTGGGCGAGCGCCCGCATGCTAACCGTGCAGCTCACCGGCCTCGACCTGAACCCCCATGCCGCGCGCGCCTCACGCGAATCCGCTCCTGCCTCGAGCCGCATCGAATGGGTAACAGGCGACGTCTTTGCTTACAGCCCGCGCCGGCGCGTCGACCTCATCATCAGCTCAATCTTCACGCATCATCTCACGGATGCCCAGATCGTGCGCTTCATTCAATGGATGGAACAGACGGCCGCGCGCGGCTGGTTCATCAACGACCTCTCGCGCGGACGGCTTTCATATCATCTTTTTCGAGTGCTTGCCCGCCTCATGCGCTGGCATCCTTTCGTCGTGCATGACGGCCCCGTCTCGATCCAGCGCAGCTTTCGCCCCGAAGACTGGCGCCGCTACCTTGCCGCAGCCGGCCTCGCCAGGAACGAAGCGACCATCTTTCCCGCATGGCCGGGAAGACTATGCGTATCGCGGGTGAAGTAATGATGTGTGCGAGCCAGACGAACGCGATCATCATCGGCGGCGGCCCATCCGGCACCGCTCTTGCCATTCATCTGGCGCGCCACGGCCGCATGGTTCAACTCATCGAGCAGAGCGCCGTGGCGCATCACAAAGTCTGCGGCGAGTTCCTCAGCCATGAAGCAATTGCCTGCCTTAACCGCCTCGGCATCGATCCAATATCCCTCGGCGCAGTTTCCATCCGCGGCGTGCGTCTCGCCGCGCGGCGGCAAATCGCGGCCTGCGATCTGCCCTTCCCTGCGCTTTCGCTCACGCGCCGCGCTCTCGATCAAGCCTTGCTCTCGCTGGCCGCATCTTCGGGCGCAACCGTGGTGCGCGGCCATCGCGTCAATGCGCTAATCGTCGACGCGCTCACATGTGCCGGCAAAGGCTGGTGTGCCCAGCTCAGCAACGGAGAAAGCCGCAGCGCGCCTGCGGTCTTTCTCGCCACCGGTAAACATGATCTCGCCGGCCATCGCCGGCCGCCAGGCAAACAGAACGATCTGATCGCCTTCAAAATGTACTTCCGCCTTGCGCCCGCGCAGCAGCGCGCCCTCGAGGACTGGGTCGAGCTCTATCTCTTCCCCGGCGGCTATGCAGGTCTCCAGCTCGCAGAACACGGGCAAGCCAATCTCTGTTTCGTCATCAACCGGAAGCTGCTCCGCGCCCCGGAAGGCGATGGCCGGTCCCGCCACTGGTCCGCGCTGCTCAATCATCTGCTGCACAACTCCGATCCGCTCGCCGAGCGTCTCGATGGCGCTCAACCTCTCCTCGCAAAACCGCTTGCCTTGGCCTTCATTCCCTACGGTCTGCTCGTCGCGCGCGCGCAGCCCGGCCTGTGGCGCATTGGCGATCAGGCCGCCGTCATTCCATCCTTCACCGGCGATGGAATTTCGATTGCTCTGCACAGCGCGTATCTGGCGGCCGAATTGTTCGCGCGCGGCGCCGATCCGGCCACATTCGCAAGCCGTCTCCACAGTGAGCTACGCAGTTCCGTAAGTCTCGCTACCACGCTTTCTCGGCTCATGGTCGCAGCTCCCGCGCTCGCGCAACTCGCCCATTTCTGGCCAGGCGCGCTCTGCCACCTGGCCCAGCACACGCGCATCCCGCATTCCGCCTGGCGCCATCATGCATTCGCCAGATAAAGAGGACAATTTGGCAGTTGTGAAGGGTACGGGCTTTAGCCCGCACGTTCAACTCCACAAAAATGAGCGGGGCTTTAGCCCTGAGGGAATGCGCATTCAAATTGACCCGCTGCCGCTCGCCGCCCGCGCGTGACAGCGCAATGATCTGGTTGTAGGAGAGTCGCCGATGAAAACACGTTTTGCTTCCGCTCTGCTGGCCCTTGCCGCAATCTCTGCCGGAGCGCAGCCGTCCGGCGTTCTGGGCGACTGGAAAACGAAAGTTGGCTCGATCGTACGCATCGAGCGCTGTGGCGAAAAAGTCTGTCTCAGGGTCATGCAGCTATCGCCAGACGTTACCGAGACCACCGACATTCACAATCCGGATCCCGCCCAGCGCAGTCGCCCGCTGTGCAACCTGCGCATCGGTAACGGCTTCACGCTCTCTGACCCAGATCACGCCGCCGGCGGCACGATCTACGATCCCAAGAACGGCAAGACCTACCACGGCGAGATGACCCTCGAAGGCGCGAGGCTGCACCTGCGCGGCTATGTCGGCATTCCGCTCTTCGGCGCAAGCGAAACATGGACGCACCCCACCGCGCCCGTAATACCGTGCAAAAGCCCGCAGCAATCCCACTGACGGCGGTCCATTGATGTTGTGCGATGTTGTGCTGTGTTATCGGAGGATTTTGAAGCCCGAGTTTTTCGACGCCGGCGGACCGAAGTCCATCCCCGTGGCCAGCTTGGCCGCTTCCGACATCATCGAAGGTTTCCACGGCGGGTCAAACACGATCTCGACACGCACCGCACTCACCTCCGGCAATCGTGCCAGCTTTGTTTCAATTTCGCGCTTGATCACGTCGCTCATCGCGCAACCTGGCGCAGTGAGAGTCATGCGCAGCTCGATTCGCTTGCCGCCACTCACCGCAGGCTGCACAGCCAGGTCGTAGACAAGTCCAAGATCGACGACATTGATCGGCAACTCGGGATCGCGCACAGTCTTGAGCTGCGCCCAGATCATCTCCTCGCGCAGTTCGGCGGCCGGTACGCCGTTTGAATTCGCCACTGGATTGCCCGCCTCGTTCACCGTCTTCTTGTTTCCTCGTTCCCTGCCGGGGTCCCCGGCAACGGGTTTTCGTCGCTGGGGTTGCTTGGTCCCTTGTTCCCTGCTACTCCGTCGAAACTGCTTCCTGCCTGCCTTCGAGCGCAGCCTGCATGGTGTGCCAGGCCAGCGTGGCGCACTTCACGCGCAGCGGGAACTTGACCACGCCGGCGAACGCCCCCAGCTTGCCCAAATCCTTAGCCAGATCCGCGCCGTTGCCGTTCGCGGCCGCGCCGGTCACCAGCTTATGAAATTCCTTGAAGAGCTTTTCCGCCTCGGCCTTCGTCTTGCCCTTCACGCTCTGCGTCATCATCGAGGCTGACGCCTTGGAGATGGCGCATCCCGCTCCCTGAAAGCCAATGTCACGGATCGCGTCGCCCTCGAGATCGAGGAATACAGTGAACCGGTCGCCGCAAAGCGGGTTGTACCCCTCCGCGCTGTGATTGGTCGTCTCCGGCTTGCGGAAGTTCCGCGGCGCCTTGCTGTGCTCAAGGATCACTTCCTGGTAGAGCTCGTTCAGCTCCGTCATCCCATCACCTCGTGCGCCCGGCGAATGCCCGACGTCAGCGCGTCAATCTCATCGCGCGTGTTGTAAACGCCAAACGACGCCCGCGCCGTGGCCGGCACGCCGAAGCGCTCCATCACCGGCTGCGCGCAATGGTGCCCGGTGCGGATAGCGATGCCCTCGCGATCGAGAATCGTGCCCAGATCATGCGGATGCACGTTATCCACAACGAACGACAGCACTCCAGCGCGCTCCCGCGCCGTGCCAATCAGCCGCACGCCCTCAACAGCGCTCACCTGCGCCGTCGCGTACTCCAGCAGGTCGTGCTCGTGCGCCGCTACGCGGTCCATGCCCAGGTTCATCACGTATTCGAGCGCCGCGCCCAGGCCAATTGCACCCGCAATATCCGGCGTGCCCGCTTCAAACTTGTACGGCAGCACGTTATACGTGGTCTTCTCGAAAGTCACCGAGCGGATCATGTCGCCGCCGCCCTGGTACGGTGGCATCTCCTCGAGCAGCTCGGACTTTCCGTACAGCACGCCGATGCCCGTGGGCCCGTAGACTTTGTGACCGCTGAATGCGTAGAAGTCGCAGTCGAGCGCCTGCACGTCAATGGGCAGATGCGGCGCGGCCTGCGCACCATCCACCAGCACCGGCACGCCACGGTCATGCGCAAGCTGAATGATCTTGCGCAGCGGATTCACAGTTCCCAGCGCGTTCGAAACATGCGCCACTGCAACAATGCGCGTGCGCGGATTAAGCAGCTTCTCAAACTCGTCGAGGATCAGTTCGCCTGCATCGTTGATCGGCGCTACGCGCAGCCGCGCGCCTTTTTCCTCGCACAGTATCTGCCAGGGAACAATGTTAGAGTGGTGCTCCATCGCGCTGATGAGCACCTCGTCGCCCGCACCTACGTTCGCCCGGCCATAGGTTTCGGCCACCAGGTTCACGGCCTCTGTGGCGCCGCGAACAAAAATAATCTCTCGTGTTTGCGCCGCATGCAGAAAGCGCCGCACCGACTCCCGTGCCTCGTCGTGCGCATCGGTGGCGCGCATGCTCAGCGCGTGCACTCCGCGGTGAATATTGGCGTTGTTGTGCTGGTAGTAGCGCGCGACGGCGTCGATCACCACGCGCGGCTTTTGCGACGTGGCTCCGTTATCAAGGTACACCAGCTTTTTGCCGTGCACAGCCTGGTCCAGGATGGGAAAATCGCGCCGTATCTTCGCAATGTCCAGGGCCGGGTGCACAGCCGCGCTCTTGCCGTTCGGCTGCAGTTCAATACCCGTCTGATGTACCGTGGAGCTCATCCAACCTCCTCCCAGCTTCGCGAGGCCTCTTCCGCAAGCTGGTTACCTTCGCGTCCCTTCATGGCCGCCGCCAGTTCGCCCAGCCGGCCGCGAATCAGCGTCTCGACAAACTCCCGCGCCGGCGCCTCGCGCATGCGATCCAGGCACTCCGCCGCAAAGGCGTAGAGCAGCAGGTTGCGCGCGTCGGTTTCGTCCAGGCCGCGTGAGCGCAGATAAAACAGCGCTTCGTCCTCAATCTGCCCAATCGTCGCGCCGTGCGTGCACTTCACATCGTCGGCGTAGATCTCGAGTTGCGGCTTGGTATCGATGCGGGCATCGTCACTCAGCAGTAGGTTGCGATTGGTCTGCTTGGCGTCTGTATGCTGCGCGTCCTTGTGGACGACAATGCGCCCATGAAACACGCCGCGCGACTGCTCGTCGAGAATGCCGTTGTAGAACTGACGGCTGCCGCAGTTTGGCTTGGCGTGCTCCACCAGCATGAAATTGTCCAGGTGCTGCCGCCCCGCGCCCACAAACAACCCGTTGATCAGGCACTCGGCGCCCTCGCCGTCCAGCACCGGATGCACGTTGTTGCGCACCAGCCCACCGCCCAGCAGAATCGAGTGCGAATCCACATTCGCTCCCCGTTCCTGCTCGATGCGCAGCGTGGAGAAGTTGAAGCTCTCGAGATTCTCGCGCTCCACAAGGAAATGCCCAACAACTGAATCCTGCCCGGCGATCAATTCGGTAACGGAATTGGAAAACGCCGCGCCATCGCCACCAATGCGCCCGTAGCTTATCGACACGTACTCTTCGATAACCGCCACCCGGCTCGTCGCCGCCGCAACCACCAACGTGCGCGGCTGTGTCATTACCGGAGCATCGTGTGCCGTAGTCAGGTAAAGCAGATGCACGGGCTGTTCCACATTCGCGCCGCGTTCCACGCGCACATACGCGCCATCTTCCCACAGCGCCGTGTTCAGCGCCACGAATGGGTCGCGCTCGTTGTCCGCATACCGGCACAGGTGCGCATCCACGCCCTCGCGCTCGGCACTCACGGCATCGGCCAGTCCGCCTACAGCAAGCCCGGCAGGAAGATCCCGCACATCGCTCAGCGCAGGCGCAAACTGCCCGTTCACGAACACCAGCCGGCAGGCCGTGTTCGCAATGCGCAGCGCCTCAAGCTCCCTCGCCGCAACCGCGCTCTCGTTCTTCGCTCCCCGCTCGAACGCGACGCGCTCCAGAGCCGAGACGTTGGTAAAGCGCCAGTCCTCGTCGTGCGTGGTGGGCAGTCCCTTGGCGCGAAATTCCGCCCACGCATCCTCGCGCAGCCGGATCAGCCACGCCGGCTCGCCCAGCCGCCGCTTCCGCAGCGCATCATGCGCCTCAACAAAATAGTCCAACTGTTTCGCAGCCGTCGCCATTCGTCCCTCACCTGCGCGCAATCGATGCGGTCCCCATTACGGTTTCGTCAGGCTCCGCCCAGCCGTAGCCCTTTTCTTCCAGTTCGAGCGCCAGCTCCGGCCCGCCCGAGCGAACAATCTTGCCGTCCACCAGCACGTGCACAAGATCCGGCTTGATGTAGTCGAGCAACCGCTGGTAATGCGTGATCACCACGAACGCGCGCTCCGGACTGCGCAGCATATTCACGCCGTGCGAAACGATCTTGAGCGCGTCGATGTCGAGGCCCGAATCTGTCTCATCCAGAATGCCGAGCTTGGGCTGCAGCATGGCCATCTGCAAAATCTCGTTGCGCTTCTTTTCGCCACCGGAGAAACCCTCGTTCAGCGACCGGCCCATCAGCGACTCGTCCATCTCCAGCATCTTCACCCGCTCGCGGAACATGGGCAAAAAGTCCATCGCGTCCAGTTCGTCCTCTCCGTGGTACTTGCGTATCGCGTTCATGGCCGACCGCATGAAATACGCATTGCCGATGCCGGGAATCTCCACCGGATACTGGAACGCTAGGAAAACGCCCTCGCAGGCCGCTTCTTCGGGGCTCATTGCCAGCAGGTCCTTGCCGTTAAACAAAACTTCTCCCCTCGTCACCTCGAAGGTCTCGCGCCGCGCCAATACTGCAGCCAGCGTGCTCTTGCCCGATCCGTTCGGACCCATGATCGAGTGCACCTCGCCGGCATTCACCTTCAAATCCACGCCCTTCAGAATCTCTTTGCCGTCGACCGAGGCGTGCAGGTTCTTAATCTCCAAAAGAGCCATTCATTTCTCCGTAATCAACTGGCGCGCTTCACAAATCAGCCGCCGATCAAATTCCATTTACAAGCAAAGTCCCGACATTCGGGTGCCCCATCCTAACCGCGCTTTATGCGGTTAGGATGGGAACCACGGAACCATTACCCAACGCTGCCTTCCAGGCTCACGCCCAGCAGCTTCTGCGCTTCCACCGCAAACTCCATCGGCAGCTCGCGGAAGACCGTCTTGCAGAAGCCGTTCACGATCATCGACACTGCATCTTCGGTTTTGAGGCCGCGCTGGCGCAGGTAGAAGAGCTGGTTCTCGCCAATCTTCGACGTCGACGCCTCGTGCTCCATCCGTGCCGTCGAGTTGCGCACGTCGATATACGGGAACGTGTGCGCGCCGCACTTGTCGCCAATCAGCAACGAATCGCACTGCGTGTAATTGCGCGC
>JASIJX010000513.1 GCA_030049955.1 Acidobacteriaceae bacterium | reverse complement strand
GTTTAATTGATCGAGAATGCTAATAAGCGACATGCAATTTGCGGGAGAGGAATCATGCCAGCGTGTAATGGCCTAATCAAGAATTTTAAATGCGGCACTCTTGCAGTTGAGATTTACAAGGATGATGTAGCTGCTGGGAACGCGGCTGCGCAAGCTGCAGCAGATACGCTGCGGCAGTTAGGCGATAACGGCAAGATAATTCCCGTAATCTTTGCCACCGGAGCTTCGCAGATTAGCCTTCTGCGCGCTCTAACCGAGATGCGAAATCTTCCCTGGCCTCAAGTGCATGCCTTTCATATGGACGAGTACGTTGGGATTGGAGCTGAACACCGCGCGTCATTCTGCCGTTACTTGCATGACAGGCTTTCGCAGAACGTTCCTATCGGACAATTCTTTTTTATTGACGGAACATCAGCGGATCCAAAAGAGACATGTAACAACTACGCATACAAATTGAAATTGGCCGGTCCGCAGCTATGTTTGCTCGGAATTGGCGAAAACGGGCATCTGGCATTCAATGATCCTCACGTTGCAGACTTCAATGACCCTCTTGATATGAAGGTTGTTCAACTGGATGCTGACTGCCGGGAACAGCAGGTCGCGGAGGGCTGGTTCGAAAACCTGAACCAAGTTCCGGAACTCGCCCTGACTCTTACCATTCCCCGATTATTTCGGGTACCTAAATTGATCGCAACGGTTCCCGGCGCCCGGAAGGCAACGATTGTACGCCGCGCTCTTCTAGAACCAATCTCGACCGATTGCCCGGCAACTATTCTTCGCACTCACCCTGACGCGACACTCTATTTGGATCTGGAGTCTGCCTCACAATTGGGCTAAGTCTGTAATTCGGACTCAATACGCAGCTGAGAACTTAATCGCCCGGAAAGTGCAAAGGGGCTACGTGGGGTAGAATCCATTCTCGCCGTTACGCATCACGAAGTTGGAGTAGAGCTCACGCTTTCGATCTTGGAATCGGTATATTAGGAACAATTCGAAACACTCTTCATCACCACGTGATTCTTGTCCGGCACCTTTGAACCACAGGCGGTCAGAAGGGCGAGGAGTTTCAGCAAGGTCGGTACACACTATTGGGCGCCCGTTTGGACATCGGCGGGGTCAATGGCGCGCTGCACAGCCGCGGAGAACCGGCCCAGCGAACAGGACATATCCGGCCTTCCGCAATCCGGCACGAAGACCGGCACGCGCAGCGGCGGATGGGCAAGAGTAAGCACCTGCGCCTCGCGCATCTGATCGAGACTTTGCGCCGTGTAATCGACGCGCACGGAGTAGCCGCCACCAGCCGAACGCCACAATTCAAAGACCAGCGCCCCGCCCGGAGGCGTATCATCGGGCCGCCCATCGACAATCCAATGCAGATTCAGCAGGCCGGCAAGGGCGGCGATGTTGGTGTCGTGACCGACGAGAAAGAGCGCGCGGTCTCCGGGATTACCCGGCGCGCCGACAACCACCTTTCCTGATGCGCTTTGCTCCAAAGCATCGAGAATGTGCACGAGCAGATTCGATGCCTCCGCCCGCGCCATCACCGGAGTGCGGTCCGTATATTCCGAGTGCGCGGTATGCAGTTGCATCACCTCGCGCAAATTTTCTTCATTCAAGCAACCCCATCCCAAGCTGTTGCCTTGCATACCTTCGGCATATTCGAGCAGCAGGCTCTCGGCGATTGAAGAGGCAGTGGACAACGGTCCGCGCAGATCGGCGTCGCGATCGCCCGCGGGATTATCCTTTTTGGCGGGCGCCGCGAAGATCGAATTGCGGCTGGAACTCGCAGCTGCTGGCTGACCGCACCCCGCGAGGAGCCGATCCAGCACCTGAAGCTGCGGCCGGTACGCCGCTGTTAAATTGTCCGCGTCTCCGCCGATGCTGCCTTCGATCGAGGCCAGCGCCAATGCGCGATCCTCCTTGCCAACACCTGCGCGCGCGGAGTGAAAGAGCGGATCCGCCGCGCCCTCTGCGAGTGCATGCACGGCAACCGCGCATCCCGGGAACATTCCCTCGGCCAGCGCTCTGCCCGTTTCGCGCGTTCGCTGGTCGGAATCGGCGAGGATGCTCACCTGTGCAGCATCCGCGCAGCCACTTGGGACTAACAACCCTTCAAAAGCAAGGTAGGCGCGGTCGTATGCCCCGTAGCGCTTCATCAACTCGAATCCGTGGGGTGTCAAATATCCGGATGGCACGCTCCACTTTGGCCATGGCACAACTGAGTATGCATCGTACCGTGCCGGATCGCCGGTAGGTGAGCGCACGCCGTGGCGGTTCAGGTACACAACGAACTGCAATTCGGCTTGGGGCGCGGAGGATTTGGAAGAGGCTGCCGGAACCGCAAGCGGAAAAACAAGAAGCCACAAGAAAGCGAGCCAGCGAAGCCTTAGGGTCATGAATATCCTCGGAGAACGGTGTTTTTCCGTGTGGAGGTCACCACCATAAGGCGCCAACCTCCGGGAGCGCGACTGCTGCCTGCGGTCTCGTTATTTTTCCCGTTCAGGATTGAAGGTGTAGTGAAGCCCAAGTGTGTACGTCGGCTTGTAGTACTCCCGCTGGTTTACGAATTGCGTACTTCCGGTATAGTAGCCGAAGACTTCATTAGTGAGATTGAGACCGTTCACCATGACGTTAAGGCCGCGCCAGGCACGATAGCTAGCCTGCGCATCCACTTGCAGGTGTGGCAGCGTCCATACATCGCCGGAGGGACCCTTTGGGCCCAGGCCGCTTGCATCGGCTCCCGGCACGATCGAGTTGGCAATCCAGTTATAGGAGTTGAGGTTTGCGCCGTTAAAGCTGATGCCCGTGCGAAGCGAGAAGCGATTGGTGTCATAAGTCGGACTGATGTTCCAATCGTTTGCGGCCTGGTCAAGCAGGCGGGGGCTGTCGGTGCGCAGCGGAAATCCCTTTTCCTGCGAGTTGGTGTAGCTGTAATTTGCCGTGATGCCCAAGCCGCTCATGACGCCGGGCAAATAGTTCAGGTGCTGCTGGTAGCTGAGTTCGAACCCGTAGAGATACGCGTTTTCTCCATTCAGGAACACGGTGATGGTGGGGTACGCCCCCTGGTCTGCATACCCGAGTGTCTGCAACTGCTCGATCTCAGTCATCTCGGCGGAAGGAAGTGAAATCGCTCCTGCCGGGAGCGAAGCAAAATTGACGCCGACCGCGGTCTGGAGTTCGTCTTGCGGGGCCGTGAGCTGCTTGAAGAAAAACCCGCCCTGAATCATGCCCAATGGCTGGAGATATTTTTCGTAAAGCAGGTCGTAGTTGTTGGCGTGTTCGGGACGAAGCGTCGGATTGCCGACTGCAAGGCTCGGCGGGTTTTGCGAATCATCTTCCGTGATGTAGGGAACAAGCTGAAACGGATCGGGACGCGCTACACCGCGAGCGACTACCAAGCGCACGTCGGATTCATTGTCGAGCCGGTAGCGGAGTTGGAGACTGGGCAGCACATCGAGATAAGTGGGATTGCCGGTTACATTCGAAACCGTGTAGCAGTTCTGTTGCGTCGACGAAGTGCACGCACCTGTGGGCGTGGTCTGTGTCGTTCCTGGTGTAGTTGCATTCGGATCGATGTTCAGATACGCTCCGTAGGTGCTCATCCGTGTGTCTTCGAAGCGCAGCCCCGCCTGCAGGTGGAATCGGCCGAAATCGATCGTGTTCATCGCGTACCACGCGGGAATCTGCTCGACGTAGTGGAAGATATTGGGTGAGTTGTCGAGGGCGGTTTTGTATGCGTCCACATACGGACCGGTCGGGCCGCCTAGACCGCCACTTGAGACTGGACTCAGCACCCAGCTCTGCACCTTGTTGAAGTCCGATACAGGACCGAATCTTCCGCCAAAGTAGCTGCCATTGTAGAAGTCGGTATTCTCAAAGCCGCTCTGCAATTGGCTCATGGTTTCGTTCGGCAAGGTGTTCGTGCTGCCGTCGTAAACGATCTCGGTGGAATCCTGCGATTTGTGGTTGTTGGCAAACTTGAAGCCCGCTTCAAAGGTGCCGAAATGGCCATTCGCGGTGTAATTTCGTGCATAAGAGAGCGCACCAGTTAAATCGAGCTCGGCAACTAGGCCCTTGGAGATCGTGATGTCCTTGAATGACCAATCGGCGGCATTCTCCAGCGGCGAGCCAGCCTGGTCGCACGAGCCGAACGTCGGCCGGTAGACGTCGTACTGGTCTGCGGGATTGTAGTTGCAATTGAGCTTCGTCGTATTCCAGGAAAAATCCGCTTTGGGATTACCGGCCGAGTCAACCTCATAGGAACGCGAAGCCGAAAGGGTCACGGTGATCCAGGAATTGTTGTTGAAGTGCCGTCCATTCAGAATCATGCTGCCAATGGATGCATTGGGACGCTTGCTGGATGTATAAAACTTCGGAGCTTGCAACTTTGTGCTCGGAGTTCCGCCGGTGGATGGGAGGGCGTTGGAGACGGGCTCGTAGTACCACTTATCGCCCCAGTCCTTCAGATCGGTGTAGATACCGGTCATGGAGAAGCTGGTGTTCTCGTTCAACTTGTAGTCGGCGGTCCCATCCACTCCGCTGCGGTAGCGATAGTAGCGATACTCACGAATCGTGTCGTTGTCGTAAAACGGCTGCGCGAAAGTCGAGTAGGGATCGATCGACGGCTGAATGTTATCGATGCCGCGGCCGTTGTAATCGAATGAGCCGGAAACCAGCAGGCCAAGCTTTTTGTTCTTTCCGTAACGCTGACCATAAGTGCCGCCGGTCTCACCGGTGTACCGGCCGTTCATGATCGGCGTATAACCACCGTCAGTAAAGATGTTCATCGTGGGGTGCTCGGCAGCAGCCTTGGTGATCAAGTTCACCGATCCACCGATGCCATCGGCATCCTGGTTGGCGGAGAGAGTTTTATTGATCTGCACCGACTCGACAAGATCGGAAGGGATGACATCGAGGCGCACCTGCCGAACCTCGGGTTCCGGGGCGGGGACGGTAATGCCGTCGACGGTGATATTGGTCAGGCGCGGCTCGGTGCCACGCACCTGGATGTATTCGCCTTCGCCCTCATCGCGGTAGAGCACGATAGAAGGAAGACGGCCGAGCGCATCTGCGACATTGGCGTTGGGCAGGCTGGTGATTACTTCGGCGGGAAGAGATTGGATAATGTTGTCGGCCGTGCGCGTGACGTTGACGGCGTCTGCCTCTCCGTGCGCGCGCTCGGCGGTAACCAGGATCTGCTCGCTCTGCTTGCTCACGTTGAGCGTGATGTTCAGATTCAGCGTCTGGCCGGGCCTGAGATCAATTTCCTGGCGCGACGTTTCGAACCCGACAAAGGAAACGGTCAAGGTATAGTGTCCTCCGGGAATTTCGGGCAGCGAGAACGAACCGACGCTGTCCGTGATCCCTCCGACACTAAGCGGCAGAACCTGAATGCGCGCCCCTTTTAGCGCCGCACCGGAGATATCCGAAACATACCCGGCGATCAACCCCTTCGATTCTTGTCCGTAGGTAAATGAAGACAACAGGAGGATTAGGAACCATCCCAGAAGCAGGGGACTTCCAACACTGAACAACTTTCTCATCTCTCACTCCTTGACCGGATCCTTGACCGGATCCTGCACTAGCAGGCGCCGAGGATGGAACGAGTATGGCGAGGCAATCTAATGCGAATCTTAGGAAGGAAGCCGGTCAGGTTGTGATTTACAGAGAATTTACAAGCGCTTTCTAGAATTAAGAGCAGGATTCCTTCATGCATGTTCTGGTTGTTGAGGACAAGCGGAGCCTCGCTGTTCATCTGGGCCGCGCGCTTGAAAGCGAAGGACATCGCGTCACGCTTGCCTATGACGGCGAAGAGGCGCTGCGCCTGGGCAAATCGGATAGCTATGACGTAATGCTGCTCGACGTGATGCTCCCGCGCATGGATGGATTCACGGTTATCCGCAAGATGCGCGAGGTGCACATGCGCACGCAAGCCATCATTGTCTCCGCGCGCGATTCCATGGAGGATATTGTTCACGGTCTCGATGCCGGCGCGGACGACTATCTCACCAAGCCGTTTGCTCTCGACGTTCTGCTGGCGAAAGTGCGCGCTGCGGCGCGGCGCGCTCCGGTTCAGGCGCCACGGTCCTTCGCATTTGAAGATCTCGTTCTGCGGCCGCATCAATACCAATTGCAGCGGGGCGAGCGCGTGGAGACGCTGACTCGCACTGAATGCGCATTGCTGGCCGTACTCATGCGCCGAGCTCCTGCAGTGGTGCCCCACGGCGTGTTGATCGAAAAAGGCTGGAGTTCCGGCGCCGATGTGAGTTTCGATAGCCTCTACGTGTTCATCCGCGCGCTGCGCTCCAAAATCACGCGCTCCGGCGAAATTGAGCTCCTCCATACCATTCGTGGTGTTGGGTATGCATTGCGGAGCGAAAAATGCTGAGGAGCCGCGCCTCCATCTCGTTCAGGCTTACGGTTTGGTTTGGATGCATTTTTCTTGTAGGCTGGGTGCTGTTCGGCGCGGCCATGTGGATCAATCTGAAACGGACGCTGGTCAACGAACGCTATCTCACGTTGACCCGCCGCATTGACAGGCTGCAGACGCTGCTCGAAAAAGCGAAAGAGGAAAATATCGCGGATCTCAACACGGACTACCAGGAGTTTGCCCGGGCCACGGGCGGCGGACTGGTTGAAGTGTTCCGCGCCGACGGCTCGCGCGCTCTCTCTTCACCCACGCAAGCGGCGCGGGAGTTTCCGTGGCCAGCGATTCGCGCTGGCTCCAAAGAAAGGTTTGTATTCGCGCCCTCGCGAGATTTCTGGGTGCTGATGCGACGGATCTCTGTCGATGGCCAACCCATATATCTCGCAGCGGCAGCGCCAGAGGCAGCAAACCAGCTCGTGCTCGACCGGTTTCTTGAGGGCTTGCTTGCCTCCGCTCCCATTCTGTTGCTGGTTTCTTCGGGGTGCGGCTATTGGCTCAGCCGCAGAGCGCTCAAGCCGGTGGACAGGATTAGCGCCACAGCGCGCTCCATCAGCATTCGCAATCTTTCTGAGAGGTTGCCTGTCGCCCGAACGGGCGACGAGATCGCGCGATTGGCAGAGACCTGCAATGATATGCTGGCCCGGCTCGAGGCGGCGGTGAACCAGATCAAGCAGTTCACCGCGGACGCTTCCCACGAACTGCGCGGACCGCTCTCGTTCGTGCGGACAGTGGCTGAAGTCGCCTTGGGCAATGCGCACGCTGATGAGGACAGCCGGCAGGCATTCAAAGACATCGTGGAGGAAACAGCGAAGGCCGCAGTGCTGCTCAATGACATGCTGACTCTGGCGCGTGCCGACGCGGAACGCGGCGTAAAGCCTTTGGGGACCCTGAATCTTGCCGATGTGGTCGAGCAGGCCTGCGAGATGGCTCGGCCACTCGCTGAGGAGCGGCAGCTTGCGCTGTCGGTTTCTTTCAGCGCGCAGCTCGTAAATGTAATAGGCGACTTTGCCACTCTGCGCCGATTGCTCTGGATTCTCCTCGATAACGCGATCAAATACACGCATGCGCCGGGTCGTATCGACGTGGCGCTCACCGGAAGCGCCAGGCAGGCAACGGTGACAGTACGCGACACCGGCGCAGGCATCTCCGAATCCGACTTGCCGCACATCTTCGACCGCTTCTACCGCGCCGATCCTTCACGTAGCCAGACGGAAGGAGCGGGTCTCGGCCTGTCCATCGCCAAGTGGATCGCGGATATGCACCACGCTGATTTGACGGTAACCAGTCAATTGCATAGAGGCACAGAGTTTCGGCTAGATCTTCCAGTTTGCTCTGAAGCCTGATCTCGTTTGGATTGCGGTGGAAATATTTGACGGCAAGAAAGGCTCTGGAAAATTGCTTTCGAAAGGCGAATTCGTCGAACGTCATCGACCGGCGGTGAAAGAATTCGTCCATCGCAAACCGCAAACAGCCTCGCGATCCAATATTTGACGTTTCATCCAACCGCACTGAAGGAATGCTTGACGTACGATGAGATGATCTCTTCGAGGATACCGATTCTCAGTCGTATATCCGCCCGAAACCTTGGAGTCCTTGGCGCCCTTGGTTTCGCCAAAAGGCCGGAACAATGATAGGAAGGGCGTTCGCTGGTACGGATCCGCTTCTGTCCTTCCACTTGCTACTATGACAGGCTTTGCTGAGCCAGTGGAACTTGCACTGATCGTTCGCCGTTTCTCAGATGCCTTTCGATGGTGGCGAGAGCCTCATCGCAGGATGAGAGATCCTCTGCCACAAAGTCAGCGCCCGCGTCGAGCAGGGTTTTCTTTGCGTGGCTGAGCCGGACTTCCTTTTCCGTCTCGGGTAGCTGTTCCCACTGTTGACGGTCGAGGCCAATCAGATTGCCGGTCCTCGTCAGTCCGATGGTCCACATGCCGGCATTCCTTCCCTCTTCAATGTCGATCACCGTGTCGCCGATTTTGACGCAGGCAGAAGGCGGATAGACGTTGAGGAGTTGCGCATTCCTCATCAGCATCCACGGAGCGGGGCGGCCGGCGCTCACCTCATCTGGACAGATTGAAGCATCAGGACGGTAGCCATTGCGGGCAGCCTGCTCCCGCACCGGCTCCAGCATCTGCCGGGTGTAGCCTGTTGTGCTTCCGATGCGCAATCCACGGCTCTGCCATTCCTTAACAGTCTCCACAACACCGGGTATCAAGGTGGAGTGCTGCGCGATGATCTCCATTTGCAGAGGACCGAATTCCGCAAAAAGCGCGTGAACGTCCGCTTCGACTGGTTCGCGGCCCGTGTCCGCGGTCCACTGCGCGCGCACGTCCTGCAAACTGAAGATCGCGCGAATGTGATCGCGCTTGAGCAGGCCCATATCCCGCCGGGCGTTTTCCATCGACAGGGAAATTCCATGCTGTGCGAAAAGCGCTTGGAGGGCGAGGACGGGCGCCACTGAACCGTGATCGACGGCGGTGCCTGCCCAATCCAGCATGATGGCGCGAATGCGAAGAAGTTCCGTGGGGCCGTGGATGGAGAATCGAGGAGTTTGGCTAGGAGTAAATGAACTCATGGCCGCAGTCTACGCTTGAATATGGCCCGATTCGCCCGCTGAACGGTTAAGAAGCAGGGACTGATCGGTTTGGAGATGCGCACCCAGGGCGCAGATGATGCCTGCAACCAGTGCGAAGAAGACAAAAAGATCGAAAAGCCTCGTCCATCCCCAATGCGAGACAAAGATGGTCACGAGGAACGGAGACAGAGTTTGGCCGATGGAGCCGATGCCGTTGACGAAGCCGGCGGCGCGGCCGTGCAGGTGAACGGGCACGGCATCGAGAACGGCCATGGCCGAGATGAGCACATCGGCTCCGTAGATGAGCACGCCCATCAACGCAATGGATATGGCGGTTTCGAATGCGCCGCTGCCTGCCAGCACGGGATGCAGAAGACAGACGAAACCCAGCGCGAACAGCATGCCCGAACCCAGCGCCATGCGCCGCTCGCCAAACCAGTGATGGAGGGCCCAGGCGGCGGCAAGTGGACCGAGAAAGCCGAGCAACTCGAAATAGGAGGCGAAATGTTCGGCCGAATGCTGCGTATAACCCAAGCTCGACGTGAGATAGAGAGGAAGCCAGAAGAGCAGCGTATATCGGGTCATCTTGAGAAAGAAATAGACAGAAGCGATGACCTGAATTCCGCGGTTGGCGAGAATTTCGCGCCAGGCTGCAGATTGCGTTTGGCTGGGCTTCAGGGCCGCGCAACCCCCCGGAGCGAGTCGCGCCGTTCCGATGTAAAAGAAGAGCGCCGCCCCGAGCAGAATTGCGGAAGAGACCAGGTACGCGGGCCGGAATCCAGTGAGCGCGACGATACGCGTGTTGACCAGCAGCCACGCGGTGAGCGAAGTGGCCAGCACTCCGCCGAGGATGTAGCTTGTACTCCACCAGCCCAGCACGCGGTCGCGTTCGCCGCGGTTGAACCACTCCCCGATCAGGCGCAGAAGAGCTGGCCAGCCGAAGCCCTGGCCGATGCCATTGCCGAGCAGCAGCGCCAACTCGAAGTCGGGCGAGGTGCGGAAGGCCAGAAGACTGGTGCAGAGAATGGAGATGCCCGCTCCGGCAAGGGCCGTGCGGCGCGCGCCAGAACCATCCGCGAGAATCCCGCCGGCAAACTGGCTGATGGCATAGGCGGCGCCGAAGGCGATGAGACTAAGTGCAAAGTGCGAGATTCCAGGGCCGGCGCCGGGGCTAATATCCTTGCGGCAAATATAATATCCGGCGTAAAGCACCCACGCAGAGATGAAGACCCGGCCGCGCGAAACATCAAGCGATTTTACTTCGGTGTTCACAGCGGTCCATTCATTGCTGTATGCGTGACGGGCAGTGATTCGTGAAAGATAACTGCTTGCGCGCCAGGATTCAGGGGAAACACAATCTGGGTGGCGGTTCCATCCTGAAAACTGTTGCTGAGCCCATCGGGAAAGTCGCTGGGCCCCGAGAGAGCGCGGATGAGAGAGGCTATAGCTTCGTCATCGGTACCGTCGATGTGGATGGAGCGTTGCGGGCCATTGTCAATTGTGAGCAGCGCGGCTCGGCCATATGTTTCGATTGCGGCATTTCCTGCGGTGTGATCGACAATGCGGCGGCCCTCAGGCGAGCTATCCACGGTCAGACGTTCTCCATCCGCGAAGAGAGAATAGTCAGGGGAGGCGGGGATAGAGCCGATGAGGATCAGAATGTCGCCTGCGCCATTGTTCAATGCGAGGGAGTGGGTAAGTGTGATGCGGCCATGAAACCGGCCGGCCAGACTGAACAAAGGCGCCGTATCTTCCAGCCGGTCGGCAGGAACCACGTCCTGTTGTCCGCCGAGCCGGGAGACGGGCACATAGAGCAGAGCGTTGTGGTCTCGAAAGACGGTATTCCAGAAGGTCACGAAGGGATGCTCCTGGGTGAGCTGCCACCGCAGGCAAATGACGCACAGAAACAGAGCGGCCAATGTGGGCAGCGCCAGCAGTTGCAGGCTAAGTTCGCGCACCGGCGGCGCCAACTGAGTGTGCGGAAAATCAGCGTTCGATGGGAGTTCTGGAACCGGCGCGGCGTCGCACGATGATACGGGAACAGAGGCCGCTGCAGTCTCGGCCTCCTCGGCATGGAAGCAGCGCGGAAGGTAAAAACGCGGGATGTACGAGCCGGCAGGGATCTCCAGCGTGAACTCTGCATCGAAGACACCGGAAGCGTAGTAAGCAGCCAGGCGTTTGCGTACATCGTTTGCGCGCACGCGCACGCCTGCGTCGGAACCCGTGTCGTACGAAGCATTGCGGCCAAGTAACTCGATGCCAATGAGCCGCTCCTTCAGCTCATCAGTATTGCCGTCGAGCGTCTGGCGAACAATGTAGCGCAGAAACTGGCAGCTCTTGGCGCTGGCGCGGAAGGGCTGGCTTTGGCACACTGCCTCGGCGGCTGCCTTCAATTCCGAGGCATGTCGCAGCAATTCACTCGGTCGTATCTCATCCTTTTGCATCGGATTGCGAAAACGCCTCTTGCCCGGGACCATCAGCTTAAAGCAGAAGCATTACAAACAGGTTACATATTCGCGCGACGCAGCTAAACCGTTCATTGAACAGATAAGCGCTCATCCTTAACGCGCTGAACGTTTCGGCAAACCACAGTTGCTGGAATGGTAGAGGGGATGCGAGTCAGCGGGAATGGCAAAGGTAGCTCAGGGCGCGGCCGGAAGAAGCAAGGGAATTTTCATCCCACATTTATTCCGGCTTGTGCACGCAGCACGCGCGTACAGGGAAGCTTCGGCAGATGGGGGTCTCGATGAGCCTTTCTGCCGGTCAGCGACGCATCTTCTGGATTACCTGGGTTGCCTACGCGGGCTTCTATCTCTGCCGCAAGAATCTGAGCGTGGTGCTGCCGCTTTTGAATCACGTCTCGGGGCTTGACGCACTCGAGCTCGCAAACATCGTCTTCGGCTACAGCGTGCTTTATGCGATTGGCCAGTTCGGCTGCGGGCCGCTTTCCGACCGGATCGGAGCAAAACGTGTTGTAGGCGCAGGACTGTTGCTTGCCGTGGCCAGCAACTTGCTGATGGGCGTCCACGCTTCGCTGATGTGGCTGCTGATCTTTGCCTGTCTGAACGGTGCGGCGCAGTCCACCGGTTGGTCGGGACTGGTCAAGACCATGGCCATCTGGTTTAGCGGCAGCAACCGCGGGATCGTCATGGGATGGTGGAGCACGAATTATGTTCTGGGCGGATTTCTGGCCACCGCCTTTGCAACCTGGGCGGTAGTGCAACCGTGGCTGCTGCCGCAACTCGGATGGCACCGGGGATTTCTGTTTCCAGCGCTGCTGCTGCTGGCGGTCGCGGTGCTGTTCCTGTCCGGAGCGAAGGAGACGCCCGAGCGAGCCGATCTGCCGGACAGCATCGAGAGCACTCCGGTACGGCTGGAAACTCTGCGACCGAATTGGAGCGCTCTTGCCGGCCTGCTTCGCAAGCCATCTTTGTGGATGGTGAGTATCTCCTACTTTTTTCTAGAGCTTTGCCGTTACGCGCTGATGTTTTGGCTGCCCCTTTACATGGTGAACCGGCTCAGGTACAGCCTGCAGGCGTCGGGCTATCTCTCCTCTCTCTATGAGTTGATCGGCATTGTCGGAGCGGTGTTGGCCGGGTACGCTTCAGACCGGTTCAGCCAGTCGCGGCGCGCGCCGGTTTCGGCCATCATGCTGTGCGGATTTGGCGTCATCCTCCTGTGCGAACCGCTTTTAACCCGCTTTGGTCTGTTGGGCACGGCCGTCGCCATCTCGATGGCCGGAGTCTTCTCCTTCGGTCCGGACACGCTGCTTTCCGGAGCGGGCGCGCAGGACATCGGCGAGCCCAAAGCGGCGGCCACCGCTTCGGGACTGGTAGATGGCATCGGGCATCTGGGCGCGATCTTTTCACCTTATATTGTTGTCTTCGTTAGCCAACGATATGGATGGGACCGGCTCTTTTTTGTTCTTGCCGGTGCTGCGTTTCTTGCCGCAGCGGCGTTGATGCCGATCTGGGGTCTCAGGCCTTCTCTCGCTTCCGAATCGGCGCTTCAAGAAACGACGCTACAGCAGGCCGCATACGCTGCCAGTGAATAAAGCAACGCCGATGCACACACGCGGCAAAAAACGGACTTAGTACAAATGACGATGCAAACGCAATATTTCACCGGTTCTCTAAACATGTCGCAACTCAGCGAAAGAACGCGAACAGCGGCGAAGAATGAACCTCCGTTCATTACCGTTAAGCGGAGTTTCTTTCATTGCGCCTTAATCTTCTGCAAATTTCTGCTGGCTACTATCACCTCACATGGCCTAGCGAGGCGGGCAAGCCTGAACGGGTTATCTCCGGGCACAATGCGGGCCTCGAGTTTTTCTTGAATTTTGAAGTGGAGCAGCCAATGCGAATTTCTATGCGATTTCCATCCCTTGCTTCAATCTTGATCTTCGGCCTGAGCGTTTCACTGTTTGCCCAGAACGCCAGCGTCAGCGGCAGCGTTGCCGACACCGAACAAGCAGGCATTAAGGGCGCGACGGTGTTCCTGACAAGAACGAGCACGGGCGTGAAGGTTCAGGCTACGACAAATCAGAGCGGCAACTTTATTTTCCCGCCCGTCGTCCCCGGCACGTACGAGATCAAAGCGCAGGCGCCGGGGTTCTCGCCCACGGTGCTGAAGGGAATCACTCTTGAAGTCGGTGAGTCGAAGTTGATCACCCTTTCACTGCAGGTGGGCACCGTTCAGCAGTCGGTTCAGGTTACTGGCACTCCCCCGGAGCTGAACGAGACCACGGCGGATCGCGGCCTCACGATTGAGCCCGCATTCGTCACCAGCATTCCGCTCAACATCCGCAATCCGTTGCAGTTGATCAATTTCGCGGCTGGCGTGACCAAGGGAGATGACGGGCTGTCTGGGCAGGATGCCACCAGCGAAAGTCGCACCAATACCTTTCGCATCAACGGCGCCAAGGGCGCCACTACCGATGTATCGATCGATGGCGCGGCCAACACCACGGCCTACTACAATCAGGACGCCGGCATTCCCGGAGTGGAGTCGGTGCAGGAATTCCGCGTCTATACCGACGCTTATGCTCCGGAGTTCGGCCGCACCAGCGGCGGAATGGTAGTCTACGCGCTGCATACCGGCACCAGCGAGCTGCACGGCGAAGCCTTTGAGTTTTACCGCAATGAAGACATGGACGCCAATGGCTTCAACGCCAATCACACAACGCCTGTGACGTCCAAGGGCCACTTCAGCAGGGACCAATATGGCTTCACCCTCGGTGGCCCGGTCATTCTGCCTAAAATCTACAACGGTCGCAAGAAGACCTTCTTCTTCGTTTCATACGAAGGACTGCGCGACACCAGCGCCGGCTCGTTCTTAGGCACCGTGCCCACCGCTCTGGAAAGAGCCGGAGATTTCTCCCATACTTACGACGCCAAAGGAAATCTGATCGTTATCTACAATCCCTATTCCACCATAGTTAGCGGGGGAACTTATAAGCGAACCGCGGTTCCCGGCAACAACATCAATAACATCCCCGGCGTTACCCTGAACACCATCGGCCAGGCGCTTGTGAATCTCTATCCAATGCCGAACCAGACGGGAACCGGCGGCAGCGATCTGGACAACTACTTTTCCAACGCTCCCAACACTGATGACAACAACAGCGTGGATGTGCGCATCGATCATCAGTTCAGCGAGCATAACAGCATCTTCGGTCACATTACAGACTTCTCCAACCACATTAACTACAGCGACTACTTCGGCAACGGACTTTCACCCGAGGACGCGAACGATCGCATTCCTGGTAAGAACATCACCGTGGACCACACGTGGATCATCCGCCCGAACATGATCTTCGAGCATCACTTCTCCTGGGCGCACAGCGAATCGAACCGGAACGAGTCAGTGCTGAAGAGCCCTGCATCGCTTGGATTCTCGGGCTCCGTTGCTCCCGGAATTACCGCCCAGCAGACACCGCAGTTGACGCTGTCCGGTCCGCCGGCAGTGGGCAGTTACAGCACTCTCGGCAACTACTATCCGTTTGAACGGAATTACTCTTCGGTTTATCAATATGCCGCCGCCATGACGTGGGTGAAGGGCAAGCACATGGTCAAGTACGGCATCGACCTGCGGGCCTATCCCACTCAACTGTGGGATCCCGAGCAATTGTCCATCGCCAGCGGCGGGTCGCGCACCGGGTCCAACTTTACAGACGGTTTCTCGAGCGGCACCACCGTTGCCAATGACTCCGGCGACGGCGTTGCGGACCTTCTGCTGGGACTCGGCACCATATCTTCCGGCTATGAGCCGGAGACACAGTCGGTGCACGACTACGCGGCGTTCTTCGCCCAGGATGAATTCCGGGTTACTCCGCGCCTGCAGGTGACATTCGGCCTCAGGTACAACTACGAGACTGGCGACATTGAGAAGAACAACCTGCTGAACTACATGAACCTGACGGCGGTCTCGCCCCTGCAGGCGCAGGTGCCGTCTCTCACCCTCACCGGCGGAGTTGGAATTCCCGGCCTGGGCGGTACCAGCCGGCAACTGCAGAATCCGCGCAAACTCAACTTCGATCCGCGCCTCGGCATTTCCTATAAGCTGAACGACAAGACCGTCATTCATGCCGGCGCCGGAATCTTCCACGATCCCGCCGCTGCCTGGCAGCAATACCCGAGTGCTGCGGGCGCCATCCGCACCAGCACATCCGTCGATGCGCAGGCTGACGGCGTGACGCCACTGGCCGGCTATCAACTCGCTAGTCCGTTTCCCAGCGGCCTTCCTGCTCCGCAGGGCAATGCTGCCGGACTGAGCATCGACCTGGGCGACTCGCTCGAAAGCCCGCTGCGCAGGCAGGATATTGCGTACCAGGAAAACTGGTCGTTCGATATCCAGCGCTCGTTGCCCGGTGACTTTGTCGTGACCGCGGCCTATGCCGGCAACGAAGGCGCACACCTGATGGTCAATGAGCAACTGAACCAGTTGCCCGCCAGCGATGAGGCGCTTGGCTCGGGACTGCTGAAGCTGGTGTCGAACCCGCTCTACGGCTTGATCGACCCGGCTTCCAGCATCAACACTCCAACCGTGCAACAATCGCAATTGCTTCGTCCCCATCCTCAGTTCCAGAACATGGAAGGCAACAACATCGGTGTCGGACACTCCAGCTACCATGCCGGGCAGTTGACCGTGGAACATCGCATCAAGCACGGACTGGCAGAGACCTTTGCATATACCTGGAGCAAAGCGATTGATAACGTGGGAGAGATGACCAGCGTGGCCGGCACCATGGGTGCGGTAACCAATACATACTGCCTCTCCTGCGATCGCTCACTTTCCGACCAGAACGAGCCCACGGTGATTCGCTGGAGCACGCGTTACGAGCTGCCCTTCGGCGCTGAGCAGCCCTTCCTCAACCAGGGCTTCATCAAGCACGTTGTCGGTGGCTGGGCGGTGAGCGGCATCTACCAGTACGACGCGGGCCGCCCCATTGCGGTGAGTTACAGCAACGTCTCCGACCTCGATAGCTCAAGTACGCTCTCACGTCCCAACTCGGTTGCTGGCATCTCAGATCAAGCGCCAGGTGGTCCTCACATCAACCTGAGCGGCACTGGAGTGTACTTCAACAAGGCAGCCTTCGCGGCAACGCCGACATACTCCTTCGGCACTGCGCCCCGCTACCTGCCAGATGTAAACCTGCCGGCGGCGTGGGATCTCGATTCCATGGTTGAAAAGGACACCAGGATTACAGAGCGCTACTCAGTTGCCTTCAGAGCCGAGGCATTCAACACCCTGAATAATGTGACCTTCGGCGGCCCCACCACCAGCTTTACCTCTTCGACTTTCGGAGAGGAGTCGACTCTAAGCCAGCAAAACACACCGCGCAACGTTCAGCTCAGCTTGCGGCTGACGTTCTAACACCGAGGGCAAGATTCCCCGCCGATCGATCCGGAGCATCTTGCCCTTTAACGCGATGGAGAGATGGATGATGAAGAAGTTCTGCCTGTTTCTTGCACTCGTCGCGCAAGGCGCGTACGCCGACCCGACCTTGGTTATTAACGCTAATGTCATTACCATCGATGCAACCCACCCTGCCGCGCAAGCCTTCGCTTACGAGAACGGGCGATTCATCGCTGTGGGGACGAATGCGCAGATTCTCAAACTGAAAGGGCCATCGTCGCAGGTGATCGATCTGCATGGCATGACGGTCACGCCAGGATTCGATGATGCGCACCTGCACCCGCAGGCGATCTTCGACGAAAACTCCCGGTATTACCGGGTGTGGCTAGGTTCCGACAAAGTCAAAACGATGGACGAACTGGTGGCGGCGCTGAAGCGCAAGGCTGCCATCACGCCTCCGGGCGGATTGATCAGCGGTTATGGATACAACGACGTAACCCTTGGCCGCCATCCCAATCGCCACGACCTGGACAAAGTCTCGACCACGCAGCCTGTCATTATTACCCACGGCTCGGGCCACATCACGGTAGTGAACACCTACGTACTCAATGAAGCCGGCATCACCGGAAACACGCCCGATCCGCCAGGAGGAGCCTTCGATCGCGATCCGGATGGGACGCCCAATGGTGTGCTGCGCGAATCCGCACGCGGCGTGCTGGAGCGCGGCCGCAATGAGCATGCCGGTAACGGCGGGCAACGGCAGGCAATGCCGCACGACGTCGAGCTCCAGGGATACATGAATTGCTTCAAACAATATTCGGCCGAGGGGATCACCAGTGTCGGAGTTGCGGGTGGTAGCCCTGCCTCGTTCCGGCTGTTCCAGGAATTGCGCGATGAAGGCAATCCCGTCCGCGTGGGGCTGATGATCTATTCGCAATACTACGACCAGATCCAGGCTGCCGGAATTGAGCGCGGCTTTGGCGACAACCGCCTGCGCATCACCGCCATCAAGAACTTCCAGGGCAACTCACTGAGCGGAAGAACCGCGTGGCTGAGCGAGGCGTACTCCGATCGGCCTGGCTATTTCGGCATTCCGCCTGCGCGCAGCCAGGATCAGTTGAACGCAGATTTTCAAAAGTGGTGGAACGCGGGTTGGCAGGTTGCCACGCACTCCAACGGCGACCGCGAGATTGATATGGTGCTGACGGCGATTGAGCACGCTGAGGCCCAGAACCCACGGCCGGATGCGCGCTGGCGGATTGAACATGCCAGCGTAATGAACCAGTCGCTTCTGGATCGGGCCAAGAAGGACAATGTGATTCTTGTCTTTCACTCGTATATGTGGGAGTACGGAAACATCCTCAAATCGTATGGCCCAAAGCGGCTCGCAATGATGCACGCATATCGAACTGCAATTGACATGGGCATTCATGTCGCCGGACATTCTGATTCACCGATCTCTGCTGCCGATCCGCTACTCCGTATTCAGGACATGGTCACCCGCAAAGACCAACAGGGGGACGTTATTGGAGGAAACCAGAGAGTGAGCGTCGACGAGGCGCTCAAAGTCTGGACGCTGGATGGGGCCTACGCCACTTTCGAGGAGAATATTAAGGGCTCCATCACTCCGGGCAAGCTGGCTGACTTCGTCGTGCTCCAGAAGGACCCGCGCAAGGTTCCGCCGGATACCATCAAGGACATTGTCGTTGAGGCAACTTATCTTGGCGGCGACAAGGTTTACACAGCCCCGCCCAAAGCGGTGGCAATGATTCCGCAGCCTCCGCTCAACTATGGTGATGGCGACTACGGCGATGGAGACGAATGGGAAAATGAGCATGCACCCTGGTAAATCGAAACTGCTGTTTACTCCTGGCCCTTTGACGACCAGCGATACGGTTAAGGGCGCCATGCTCCGGGATTTGGGCTCACTCGATAGTGAGTTTCTGGCAGCAGTGCGCAATGTGCGCATGCGACTGCTTGCCCTTGGTCCGTATCCGGTCGAAGAATATGAGTGCATCCTCATGCAGGGAAGCGGCACCTATGTTGTGGAGTCGGTAATCTCTTCGGCTATTCCCCGCGACGGCAAGCTGCTGGTTCTGGTCAATGGTGCATACGGACGGCGCATCGCTCAAATGGCGCGCGTGCACGGCATCGCGCTCGACGTGCTTGAGGTAGAAGAAAATCAGAAATTCACCGCGGAGCTCGTCGCCGGTTATCTCGCGTCCGCCGAGGGCATAACTCACGTGGCCGTGGTTCACTGCGAAACCACGAGCGGTATGTTGAACCAGGTCGAGGAAATTGGGCCCGTGGTGCATGCCATTGGCGCCTCCTATATTGTGGATGCGATGAGCAGCTTCGGCGCAGTGCCGATCGACATGGCCGGCGCTCACATCGACTTTCTCATCTCATCCGCCAACAAGTGCATTGAGGGCGTGCCCGGATTCGGCTTCATCCTTGCCAGCCGTCGTGCTCTCAACGCGACCAAGGGAAATGCCAGAACGTTGAGCCTCGACATATACGATCAGTGGGCTGGCATGGAGGCCGACGGCCACTTCCGCTTCACGCCTCCGATCCAGACAATCCTGGCCTTCGAGCAGGCGCTCAACGAACTCGATGAAGAGGGCGGCGTGCGCGCACGCGGTCAGCGCTACCGACAAAATCACGCCACGCTCTGCCGCGGCATGAGATCTCTCGGTTTCGAAATCTACCTCGCTGATGAAGACCAGAGCTTCATCATTACGTCATTCCGCTATCCAACCCATCCCGCCTTCGATTTCGCGGAGTTTTATGAGAGGCTCTGGAAGCTCGGCTTCGCCATTTATCCGGGCAAATTATCCCATGAAGCGTGTTTCCGCATCGGCACGATTGGAAGGATCACGGTCGCGGATATAGAAGGGTTACTTGCGGCAATTTATCAAGTCTTGCAGGAGCTGGGAGTGAG
>JASIJX010000512.1 GCA_030049955.1 Acidobacteriaceae bacterium | reverse complement strand
GTTCGCGCGCGCAAGGATGAAGCGCTCAAACTCGGACTCTGCGTTTGCGGCAGCGGACGTGTGAATGCGCCGGCCGAAGCTGATGCGCTGGCGAAGGAAGCTCGCGATGAAGGCCTCGAGTGCTTGACGTTGCATGTCGGTTGGGGAACAGAGAATGACAACGAAGCGGAGCGACTAATCGATGCTGTCCTCGAAGCCTCGGCAAAGCACGCGCTTCCGCTCTATCCTGAGACGCATCGCGCCACCATCTTCCAGGACCCATGGCGCACGGTGCAATTTCTCGCCAAATTTCCAAGCCTCGAATTCAACGCCGATTTCTCGCATTGGTACACGGGAACGGAGATGGTGTACGGCGGTGTCGAGATGAAGATGGACCTCTTCCGGCCGGTTCTCGGCCGCATCGGTTTCATGCACGGGCGCATCGGCAACCCCGGATGCATGCAGGTTGACGTCGGCGATGGCAGCGGAGAGGGGCGGCCTTACGTTGGCCACTTTCGCGCGCTGTGGACCGAATCATTCAGGGGATTTCTGAGCCGAAAGCCAGCAGAAGACCGCTTCTGCTTTGCGCCCGAGCTGCTTGGCCCTGAGTACTACTATGCGCGGACCTTCCACGGTTGTGAGGAAACCGACCGCTGGCAGCAATCGCTGGTATTGGTCGAGATTGCGCGCGAGTGCTTTGCGAACGCTGTCTATCGTCAAAGTGTGCCATGACGGCCGAGGCATGAGGTGGGAATGTAGACCAAGTGTGGAAGCGTCAGGAGCGGTCTATTTTTACTCCGGCGCGTACATTCCCTCCCGATTGCCCACTAACGCCCGCGAATGCGACTCGAAAGGAGCTTCGTCATCGCCGTGAGTGCGGCAGGATCGCTGAAACGATAGATTCCACCTCAACTGCCCTAATCCGCCGGATGCAAGACCTACTCAGGATGATCCTTTTGTATCAAGCTCTCTGGCCCAACTCCTTTGGGGATCCCAGTGAGTTCTCTTGAAGCTGCCTTACTCAGCTTCTTATATGTAAATTCCACAGCAGATGAACGAACGCTCAGTGTTATTGGAAGACCATCCTGCATCAATGTTTTTCCGAGAAAGGACGCTTCCGATTTGTCTTCCAAATTCTGCACTGAGTATTGGGATGAAGGGTCGAGCCCTTGCAACCGGAACTTCGCTGCTTCGAAAGGGCTATCTTCCCTGCGGAACGCTTGTACGGACCCTTCTCCATTCTCGGATCGATTGAGTTGCCAAGCCATCCATACATTCGTTGCTGTTGAGTATCCGGTCAAAGGAAAGTAGTCTCCGTAATAACTGGAGGATATGAGTCTCCAATTCGCAATGAGTCCTTTCACCGCGATGAGACTTGCCGGGTCAGTCCAGGCAGGGACTCCTCCGATAGCCGGTGTCATCTCACTTTCGAATATATACTTGTCCATCGAAGTTACGGCCGTGCCGAAATAAGGAATCCAAAATTCGATTCCGTAAGTCTGCTGCTGCATCGCGGACGCAATCGACGTGTAATCGCTTCGCGTCAGAGGTACGGCCCGTGCGAGACTTTCAATGTCGAGTCGGCGACCGCCGGAGGCGCAATCATCGATGATGAGTTTTGGATTTTTCTGTCGCAGTTCATCCCAATAAGCGAGATGGCCGCGGATGTCCTGCATCTCGGTGATGCCTTGCCGGTCTGGAGCATCGCTTTCCCGCCATATCGGCAACGGTTCGAAGTTAAAATCCTCGCGGTATAAATCGATGCCTTGCACGGAAAGAAGCTGCTCCACATGATTGGTAAGCCACGTCCTCGCCTCTGGATTGCCTAGGTCAAGAAGCCGCGCTTCTTTCGAAGAACCAAGCAGCCACTCCGGATGCTTTTCCCAGAGCCAGCTTCCCGGCGTTACTCTTTCCGGCTCAAACCAAAGGAGCGTTTTCACTCCATTCTTATGCGCATGTTCTGTGATGGGCCGGAGACCTTGCGGAAAGCGGCTGGGGGCAGGCTTCCATGTCCCGACAAACTCCAGCCATTTGCCATCGGTTGCGAACCAGCCGGCATCCATCCATAAATAATCCGGATGGATGCCGGCATGGATATCGCGATCGACGACGGTGCTCTGATCACTGTCGGTCATCCATCATGCCCCCATCGGCTAGGATCGGCGCGGGGAGGGAACCATCGACGCGAGGCATGTTGTGAGCCATCATCCAGTGGCGCCACAGGTTCTGCGCATGAATCCAGTCGCCCTTCCAGAAGAGGAGCACCATCCGCGGACACTGCACACTCTCACCCGGGTGCAATTTGAAGTGGGTCAGTTCCTGGCCCGCTTGCAATCGAATTCCCTGAGCTTGATCGCGCTTGAAAGTTGCAGACCATTGCCCCGGCCAGCCCACGGAGACGATTACCCCCCGGCTCGGCCACTCTAAATTGAAGTCCGACAAAACACCATCCGTCGATCGTCCACCAATCGGCGCGAAATGAGCCTCGTCCTTTGGATGAAGAACTGTTTGCCTGGGCTCAAAGTCGTTTGCGGCTACGTGGCTTCCCAGGAAATGATGCAGCAAGAATTCTCCTTCGCCACTTCTCTCGAAGGTTGTGTCAAGAACCAGGACGTTTTCGATGATCGGCGTATCGGCAACGCCCTTGTTTGTCATTTGCAAGGACCAGTCGACGACCGGGTAATCAAGATACTCGATACCCGTGCAGGTAACCTCGAGGCCACTTATGTTGTTCAAATAAGTGAGCACATACCGGGTTCGCTCTGCATCCAACTTATCTATACGCAACCCCCGCTTCCATTCGCGGTCCAAGCCCGAAAAGGGCTTCCCTCCGTACGTGAATGAAAACGGCAAGTCGACGGTGTAGCCGCGTTGCAGCGGTCCGATCGGCATTTCCCCAAGCGGAAACACGCGCCCATCTTCCATCGTGATTCGAGCGTTGGCCCAATCCGCGTCAGTGCAGTCCTGATAGTCAGGGTTGTGCGCATTAAGAATGATCTTGGAAGCGCCGTTCAAATCGATTTGAATGTGCTGAACCGCGGATCCGGGTTCCTGCGTAGCGCTCTCATAAACTTGTTTTCCGTTAGCTTCCACCGTGAAGATCACGCCGGTTCCCGCACAGCCCGCGGACTCGTCGTCAATTCCAATATCTGCCTGAAATCGCATTCCCTTTCCCGGAAGGACGACGGCATATTTGGTCTGCGAGTGTGCGTTGACACCGCTTTCGTAGGCCCTGCCATTGATCTGCAGCCTGTGTCCATCATGTGCGTTTCGTTCCAGAGGTTTCCCGGGATCGAAGCCCGAGTAGCCGTTGTGGCTTTGAACAAGTAAATATGGCTGGTCGGGAAGAGACTGGGTTTGACCTGCAAACTTCGCCAGTGTCCACGCGTGAGCCTCTTCGATCTCTCCAGGCGAAGGGCTGACGGCAAATACCGGCGGTAACAGGAAGGGCATCACGAACGAGGAGACTATGAACGACGCGGAGAGATTTCTACTTTTCATCTCGATCCTTTGAGCAGCCGATGTCGAAGTGGTAGAGAGGCTGCAGAATTCGAAACTCTAGCTTGCGACGCTTTTCTCAGCCGTGAATCCCTTGCCCGACTGATGTCGCGTTCGGTACTTTCACGTCGGCGAACATCGCACTGAAGAGAGCAGGAAGAGCACTGAGGTTGCGAGGCGATAATTCTGCATTGGCGTTGATGCCTTCTCGGGGAGTGTGGTCCTTCGAGAGACCGGTCTATCTTGCCACCGCAAGAGTAGCTCATGATCCGGCGAAACTGTCAAGACATAAATGAGCTTCTATGGCGTCCGGAGACAAGCTGAATGCGATTCAGCTCCTGCTGAGATCTCTCAACCAACTGTTTCTTTCTTGACATGCTTTTTGCCGAAATCCACCTCATATTCAATTGAAGGCGTCGAGCCACCGAATTCCTCGTCGTAGAGGTCTTCATATGTGGCGATCAGGAAACCGCCTGATCTCGCGCAGGCGACCAGAAAGGGTTCGCTCCTCTCGATGCCCGGGGCCGGTCCGTCGGGATTGTCCCAGGCAAGGTCCAGCATGGAGGCTACCACTTCTTGCGGCGTAAAGAACTGGCTGAGGTCTTTCCCCTTGAAGGTATCGGGCAGCATGATTTCAGATGCACGGCTCGGTACATCGCCCTAGGTATCTAAACTTCGCATTGAAGATGAACAGCGGGAGAGGCGATCGGCCTTGGGATTTCTGTGCCAGCTGAAATGTCGTTCTTCGGGAGCCGAGCCCGAAGAAGTGTTTGGCTAAAACGGTGATCTCACTTTCGCGTTCTTTGCCTTAGATTGACCGCATTCCGAAACCACAAAGGCATCAACTACGAGGTAACTGCCGTCCTTCTTTGTGATGCGCAGTGTGTGATCGCCTTGCGTGAGTCCTTGCTTTTCCCACAGAGAGCGTTGGCTCAATTGCTTTCCGCCATACAGCGCAAAATGAGTTGAGACTGTCGTACGGACTCGGTCATCGAGTTCCAGATCCATAGATCCTTGATTTGTCGCAAAATCGCCAAGAACACGAATGCCGCAACCATGGAAATGAACCACGGCTTCCGCATGAGGGTCTGCAGTCGAGTGGAGATCGTTCGCAAACTCGCCAAACATCCCGTGCGCAGAATTCCAGTGACCGATGTATTTGATTGCATGCATGTCCGAGTCATTGATAATGTGCGTGGGATTCAGATCGAGAGTAAAGGGGGCGGCAGTGAGTAAGTACCACTCCGGGTCCCAAAAGTAGCCGGCATAAAGAACCCAACCACGCGCCCCGTCGGAACTGAAGAACTTGTTCACAAATGCCGGATTGTAGTAGCCATTGGAGAACCACTCGAAACTCTGAAACGAAGACCAGGGCCCCCAAGGTGCAGGCGCCTGATACCATACCCAGCGGCTCCGGTGGACATCGCAACCGGGCGCGTCGTATCCCGTGCATTTCGGGTAAGACCAGGTTGCAAGCAGGTAACGATGAAGACCGGGATTGTAGACGATACTTGACTGTCCCAGATGATTCGAATCTTTGAGGATTGGTTTGGCCTCTTGGGAGTTCATGACCCAACGGCCGTCTGCGTAAAACTCCCAATCCGAACCGCGAAGCCGAGGCAGGTTGCCGCGGAGGACACGGCCAAGGAACAGCGCGTCGCCGTTGTCCCATGACCCGTTATTTGAGATGGCATAGACATATCGGTCGGCGCCGTCCGCGCCGCCCCGGCCATCCTGCCCGTACTGAATAAAAGATGGTCCGCCGAATGACCGTCCGGGGAACATTGGATGCTCCGCGCTTTCCTCCTCGCTTCCACTCCATGTTAGGCCATGATCGAGAGATTTGATGATTGTTGCGTTTTCCGAAGTCTCGCGCCCGCTATTCGAAGCATCTTTGTAAGTGTCCTGAACTAGGACAAGATAGAGAACCCCTTCTATAGAGGTAATTCCGGTGGTTTTCCAATTGCTGGCGCCTACGCCATCTGGAGGATTACGGGTGGGGTCCGGCGGGACGTCATACGACGCCATACAGTTTACCGTCTCTAAATGAAACTGAGAGGGATCGTTACCTGAGAGCCGGTTGATAGCTACAAAAACATAATTGCCGCCGTGACGGGTACCGTCTGTCTTGCATTTTGAGTCCACGCCGTAGGTATCGTCGGCGGTGACATATAAGTTGCCATCATCCGCCCAGGTGGAATACCAAGTGTCTCCGGTCGTGTGCGTGTAATTTGTCTCAACTCCCAGTGAGGCGCTCCATATTGGCGGTTCCTGAGAAAAGCAAGGAGGTTGGATCCAGGGCATAAGGAGAAGACCGGAAATAGCCAATGTGTATTTGTTCATAATCAGATCAACCAAGTTGGAAGGTCACGGTTGTAGGGCTTTTCCCCCACGCAAACAAAAGCACCGAGCTACTCTTCGAGCTGAAAGGCGCGGAAGTGCTTTTCTCGCGCGGAAACCGCTTTCTTGGTGTTGTTGGTTGTTGGACACTGTATTGTCGATCAAACGGTTTGTCAAATATGGAAAGGTGGAAAGCAAAGAACGCTTCCCACCTTTCCACACGCCCGACTGCGGCGACGAGCACATATCTACCTCTCCTGCGCAAAATCTCACACCCCTAAAGCTTAGAGCGTGACGAAATCGCTAGGATCACTGCAAGTGATTGAATCCGTGAGTGTTGTTCCAGTGCTTGCCAGATTAAGGCAAGCCGTCGTTTTGGGCATTTCTGGCGAGTCATCGCAAAACAATAAGACCAAAGTAGTCGAGCTTAGGAATGGTGAAGGAGATGCGATTGCCAGTACGCGTCAGCGGAAGGTATACAGGATCAGGGTACTCGGGTGTGACGTAGAAGGCCTTCTTTACGTTGGGTCCTAGAACCGAAACTGTGAGCGGTCCAACGGGCGCCAGCCTATCGGATGTCATTGTGTAGCCGAAGTGTTTGAGGAATATCGAGATTTGGCCGCCTTTGACCATCAAGCGCGCAAGTACATCTTTGCCGCCTTGCACGGATACGAACTCCTGGTCTTTCGGCGGAGGATTCTGCAGAAACGCTTCGGCAGAGGCAAATTCGCGGACCGTGGGGTGGCCGATTAGCGCCGTCAAGTCAGGGGTAATTAAATTGCGAACGCCGGTCAGGTTCTCTTCGGTCGGTGCAGGACCGACTCCATCGCCGTAGACGAAAACATTGAAATCAATTCCCGCCTGGAGAAGAGATGTCATCATCGGATTCGCAATCTCCACCTGTTCCGGGCGGAACGCGAACAGCGTCTCAGAACGCGGCCTTGCGCCAATCAGGTAATCGCGGTACCTCCGTGCGAACGAGTCATATTGAATGACGTTGCTTCTCCACGAGGGATTGGCATAAGCCCATTGCCAGGATCCGTGCTCGCCTTCAAAGAACTGCGATAAGTCTGGTCCGACGGTATCGAAAACAGGATACTTGTAATTGGAAAGAAAAACCGCCTGCTCAAAAAGACAGCTGGAGAAAAGTGCCTTGGGCAGGTTTTCAAGGTGGGCGGCGCCCCAATCATCGTCGTCTGGCTGGTAGTGGTACCAGACTGGTTTGGTGTAATTGCCAAGGCTCGAAGCAATGCGTGCCTCTCGCACGACATCGAGATCACTTGTGCCGTAGGACTCGATCCAGGCCACGTCCATGAAACGAACGGTCTCAAGCGAGAAAGGGTCGATCATCCTCCACAAATTGCCCGTAAACATGAGGTTGCGGCCGTATTTCTGCAACGCGTAAGCGCGAAGCGATGAGCTGATTTGCTCCGTCGCTTCGACCGCTCCAGTCGAGGTCGCGGGCTGGTTGTAGATGTCGAAATGGATGCCGTCACAGCCATCATCGATCATGCCTTCGGCGAGACGAGTTTGGTCCGCCATCCAGGATGGTTCCGGATTCCACCCGGCGGTCGAGAGAAAACAAGTCACCTTGAATTCCTTGCCGTGAAATGCCCGGAATGACGAGACAGGAACGTGCTTTTGAAAATTCCCCGGGCGGCTACCGTAGCTGATGCCCCGATCTGCAATGTCAGCACCGACCTCCCTCATCCAGGTAGTTTCCCTTGCATCGCGAGACTGGGCGAGCTCGGCCCAGGTAACGACGTTGACCTGTCCGGACCACCAGCGGCCTTTGGGTTGCGAAGCCGTGGTCGCGCGATCAGCTGCGCAAGACGGTAAGGCAATGAACGCGATGGCAAGCAATCCGAAAGGACGCGAAATCAGCATAAGATCTCCTTGGAGATCGGTCTCTTAACGAAACACCGACTTTACGGGAACTGCTTTTACATGTCAAGAACACGGGCTCCTTGCAGCCGCGCGAAGGCCAGGTGATTGTTATTGCCCTCTCTACTGGTCTCCCGGAATCGGGGCGAGTCCCGTTTGGCCTGGAATGTTGGAAAACTGTTCACGTCATGTGAAGCAACGATCATGAGTACACCGACGGTGAAAAAGATCACGGATGAGACGCGATTGTCAGCCGAAACTCCGGCCTTTTGGCGATTATCTCGGTGCGGCACTCATTTCGAAATCAATCATTACTTAGAGGGCGTCCTGCCGGGTTCGTCGATTTTTACATAGGAGCCACCGGGAACATCCTTGAGCGTCTGAATAATTCCGCTGGGCCAGCGGATTTCAACGGTTGTTGCTTTCGCATCAGGCCCCAGACCGAAGTGGGCACGGACGTCACTGGAAGACAAATAACTGGAAGATGTCGTCACGGTGTACCACTGCGATCCGCTGGAAGTGTCAACGCGAATGACGGCGCCGATGCCGTCACGATTGCTTTTGTGGCCCACGAGCTTAAACCCAACCCAGTGGTTCGCTGTAGTGGTCCGGTTCATCAAGATGTGAAGCGGCCCGCCGTTCTCGCTGATGACCGCATCGACGCGACCATCATTATCGATATCGCCCAAGGCCAGCCCGCGCCCAACCCAACGCTGCTTAAACACATCGTTTGAAACCGGACCGACGTCAACGAACTTCTTGCCGTGGAGATTGCGAAGCAGGAGCGGCGGCTCGCGATAATGAAGCTCAGGGTAGCTCTTCTCGACTGTGTCCAGGTCGTGCGCTTGTGCAACCAGAAGGTCCTTCCAGCCGTCGTTGTCATAGTCCATGAAACGCAAACCCCAGCCGGAATGAAGCAGCGTTATGCCGCCGACGGCAGTGGCATTGCTGTCGTAAGCAAAAAAGGAATCGCCCGTGTTTCGATAGAGTGCGTATTTCTGGTTTGCCAAGTCATCGACCACAAGATCGGGCCATCCGTCATTGTTATAGTCAGAGATATCGACACCCATTCCCGCAAAGGTGTGCCCATTGTCATCGACGGCGGCTCCTGCTTCAAGACCGAGTTCTTCGAATGTTCCATCACCCTTGTTGTGAAACAGAAATTCGACCATAGAGTCATTGGCAACAAATAGATCTATATGGCCGTCCCGGTCATAATCGCCGATGGCTATCCCGAGTGCTTTCGCGGGCTTGGCCAGACCGAGTTTGGCGGCTTCCTCAGTAAATGTTCCATCACCGTTGTTGTGATAGACCAGCATCGAAATGGGCGGGAAGACGTCGGGATGACAATAGCCTCGATTGCCATCAATACCGCACCACACATTATTCCAATCCCAGACGATGTAGCGAAGTACGACCAGATCCAGGAATCCATCGTTATCCAGGTCCACCCAGGCCGCAGAGGTGGACCAGCCGCTGCCGCCGACTCCAGCCTTTGCGGTCACATCGGTAAAGGTTCCGTCGCCATTGTTGTGGTAGAGCTTGTTTCCTCCCAGCGCAGTAACGAAGAGATCTTCGTACCCGTCATTGTCATAATCGCCCACGGCCACGCCCATGCCGTATCCGGCCCCCTGCAGACCAGCTTTGACGGTGACGTCCTCGAAGGTTCCGTCCGCCTTCTGGTGATACAGGCGGTTCCAATACTCAGGGCCGGTCTTCTCGGGGATAGTACCCTTAGGTACAGAATCGGGGAAAGGCGCACCGTTTACCGCGAAAATATCAAGCCGGCCATCATTGTCGTAGTCGAACAGGGCTACGCCCGATCCCATAGTTTCAAGCAAGTACTTGTGGGAACTGTGGGGTGCCTGATGGAGGAAGTCCACTCTAACTTGCCTTGTGACGTCCACGAAATCTGCGGGAACTAAATCGCTGTCGTCGTTTGATTGCGCCAGCCAGGCGCCGGCAGTAGAGCAGAACAGAAAAATAATAGACAACACGACAAAGGGAAACCGGAAATGAGGGCGCAACATCTAGTGCTCCTTTCGGCAGAGCACGCACAGTTCACCTGTGATACCTCTTCCCTCTTCAATGGTGAAGATCCGATCGATTGCAGGAATCTGGAGCTTCTCCACAGCTCCGCCAGGCCAGTGGACCTCGAGAGAATCCACTGTCGTCGCGTCGCCCAGGCCGAAGTGAAGGCGAGGATCGTTGTTCGATAGATAGCTCCCTCCGCTAATTACATCTCCGCGTTGGCGCATTCCTCCCGCCGTAAGATAGGCTGTGGCGCCGATCGCATCTCGAGGGCTTTTCGCGCCTCCAACGAGCTTAAATTCCACCCAATGATGTTTGTCTGAATTGACGTTCCGGAGAAGATTGGGAACTCCATCGAGGTTGTTGATGACTACGTCGATCTTGCCATCGTTAAAGAGATCGCCGAACGCCGCACCTCGTCCGACGCCGGTTATGGCAAGACCGGTGCCTTCGACGGCTGGCACCAAATCAAACCTTCCGTTGCCAAGATTACGGAAGAGGAGCGGGCGCTGCGCATAGCTCATGCCCCAATCGGGGTGTTTATCCACATCGGGATAGACATGCCCATTAATAAACATCAGGTCCTTCCAGCCATCGTTGTCGTAGTCGAGAAAACCATCTCCAAATCCCACGAATGGCATGGTCGGTTCAGCAAT
>JASIJX010000511.1 GCA_030049955.1 Acidobacteriaceae bacterium | reverse complement strand
GCGCGCATGGCGAGGCACAGGTCGTCGGCGAGGCCGGTGACGCGCGAGTACTTTACGCCGGCCTCGGGCTTGAACTCGTAGGTGGTGACCATGGGGCCGGGGTTGATTTGCACGACCTGGCCGCGCACGTCGAACTCGGCACACTTTTCGACGAGGACTTTGGCTTCTTCGCGGAGGGCTTCTTCGCGCACGGTCTGAGGGCCGTCGCCGGCGTTGAGCAACGTGCTGGGCGGCAGCTTGAAGCCGCTGAGGTTTTTGGGCGCGACGGTGGCGGTGCGGATTTCGGCGTCGGCGCGCTCATGGATGGCGATCCCGGCCGAGGAGGCGGCTGATTTCGGCGCGGTGGCTGGCTCGGGCCGCGCGGGTGCAACCCCATACTCGGACCAGGGATTGGGAACTGGAGCGATGGGCGGGTGTGCTGCTTCCGCCGCTGGCGCGCGCATGGGCGTTACGGACTGGGTGGTGACGTTGTGGGGCGCGACTGGTTTGGAAACGGAAGGCTGCGCGGGCTGCGTTGGTTGTGCCTGCTGGTTTTGTGCGCGCTCCCAGATGCTCGCACGGCGCAAGGGCACGACTGGAATTTGTTCCTCGGCTGCAGGGACGGGCGCGCGTTGAAACGCCGGAATCTCGTCGACGGGGTTTGCCTCGCGTGGGTGTGCGCGACGGCCGAAGAGGCGGGCAAAGAAGCCGCGCTGCGGGGTGGTCTGGCCGGTTTGCGCGGCGGGGATAAACGGAAGGTCAGGCCGCGAGTCTGGCGCGGCATGTTCGGCTTCAATCTGCTCGGACTCGAGCTGCTCGGCCTCGGCGCGGCGTTCGGCGCGTTCCTCACGCCAGTTGCGCCAGCGCTCGTAAAGCGAGACCATCCATAGCCAGCGGTCTTCGATCTTTTCGCGGAGCACGTGGAAGCTGATGGCGAGGGCAAAGTACATGCCGGCCGCGGCAAGGCCGCCGGCGACTACCCACGAGCCCTGCACATTGAGGTATCTCACAAGAAGGCCGGCCATGAGCTGGCCCACGACGCCCTCGACGGCAACCATGTGCAGCCAGTGCCAGTGCCACGGCGTGAGGCCCAGCACGGTGGGTAGAAACAGCACTGTGAGCACCATGCCGAACCAGCGCAGCAGCGCGGGGCCACCGGGACGCGAGTGCATCCACGTCCAGCCGATTTCGCCTATCCACAGCGGCAGAAAAAAAGCCGTAATGCCGAGGGCCTGCAGCAGGAGGTCGCTGAGGTAGGCGCCGAAGAGGCCGGTCCAGTTCTGAGCAATGCGCGTTGTTGTGGGATCGGTGGCGGTGTTCAGCGAGGGATCGGTGGCGTGGTAGCTGACCAGCGCGAGAAACAGCAGCACTGCGGCCATGAGCAGAGTCAGCCCCAGAAAGACGTTCACGGGGCGGCTGCGCGTGGGCGAGAGAACAATGCGAATCGGCTTCATGAGGGCAGTGGCGTTCGCTCTGCCGGCCCCTCAAGCGTACCTTGCGCGCATAGGCAGACGGGGCGAGCGATCGTCCCAGAGCAACTTTTATTATCGCGGGCTGGTGAGGGGGATTTCGGGCAAAACGGAATGGGGGAACCACGCTGGCAACCCCCGATGGCTAACTCGGCGGGCAGGAAAAAATCATTCGGCCGGCGCGCCCGTGTGACGTTGATCGTCAGTGACCCATGATGGCCATCTGGATGAGCAGCCATGCGTTCAGGCCGGCGATGAGTACGGCGGTGGTCCACGCGAGCGCCTGGAGCCATTGCGGATTGACGAGTTCGCCCATGCGCTTGCGGTCGCCGGTGAACAGGACCAGCGGAACGACTGCGAAGCTGAGCTGGAAGGAAAGAATCACCTGGCTGAAGATGAGCAGCTTTTCAGTGCCGCGCTCGCCGGAGATGGCCACGACGATGATGGTGGGAATGATGGCAAGCGAACGCGTGAGCAGACGCCGCAGCCAGGGCGACAGGCGGATGTGAATGAAGCCTTCCATCACCACCTGGCCGGCGAGCGTTCCGGTGATGGAGGAGTTCTGGCCTGAAGCGAGCAGGGCCACGGCAAAGAGCGTGCTTGCGCTGGCGGCGCCGACGAGCGGGCTGAGCAGCTTGAATGCGTCCTGAATGGCCGCGACCTCATAGTGGCCGTGGCGGTGAAAGACGGCCGCGGCGACGATGAGGATTGCGGCGTTGACGAACAGCGCGATGGTGAGTGCGAATGCCGAGTCGATGTTGGCCAGGCGCACGGCTTCGCGCTTGCCGTCGCGTGTGCGCTGGTATCGGCGGCTTTGCACCAGCGAGGAATGCAGATAAAGGTTGTGCGGCATCACCGTGGCGCCAAGGATGCCGATGGCGATGTACAGCATGGCGCCGTTGGTGAGGATGGCGGGCGATGGGATTATGAGATCGTGCAGTGCGGCGGCGTAGTCCGGCCGAGAGAGGAACATCTGGATGCCGAAGAGCGCGATGATGCTGCCGATGAGCGTGATGACCAGCGCTTCAATATACCGGAAGCCCCAACGCTGCAGGAGCAGGATGAGCAGCACGTCAGTACCGGTGATAAGCACGCCCCAGAAGAGCGGGATGCGAAAAAGCAGTTCCAGCGCGATGGCCGAGCCGATGACTTCGGCCAGGTCGCAGGCGGCGATGGCAACTTCGGCCAGCAGCCAGAGCACAAAGCTCACCTTGGGCCCGTATTCTTCGTGGCACAGTTGGGCGAGATCGCGCTCGGTGGCGACGCCAAGCTTGAGACTCAGGCTTTGCAGCAGAATGGCCATCAGGTTGGAGGCCATGATGACGAACA
>JASIJX010000510.1 GCA_030049955.1 Acidobacteriaceae bacterium | reverse complement strand
GCCGAGAGGGCGCGCATTTGATCTTCTGGCGGCAGTGCCGTCATGTCGAAGTAGAACGCGAGCAGGCGGTGGTTCTTGTAGCGCTCGTTGTCCATCGACTCCGACGAGATTTGCGTGCGCGCCAGGCGGTTGTAGATGGTGATGTCATTGTTGGACGAAGTCGGCATGGGCAGCGGTTTGGCTGACTCGAGGTCCTGGTGCTCGCAGTAGCGGATGGTCTGCGGCGCGCCGTTTTCGGTCAGCACAAAATCGTCGGCCTTGAGCCCGGGAATAAAGTTGCCCTGCTTGTCTTTGACGGTCACAGCTTCAACGACAAGGTTGGAACCGATCGAGAGCGTGAAGGTCTGCGTCTCGTCGGCGGCTTTGTTCTGGCCGACTTGCTGCGGCAGCGCGCTGCCGGCAGCGGCGAGTATGAAAGCGAAGGCTGCCAAGTAGCGCATCATTGGAACCTCAGGTGCATGGTGATTTGCAAACTGCGCATGGCGTTGGGCGAAGTCGGCGTGCCGAACAGCGCGTTGCCAAAGTAATTGTTCCAGTTTGAAAACGTCGCATGGTTGAAGGTGTTGGTCGATTCAAGCGCGAAATCGAGATACGTCTTTCCATGCGGGCGGAAGGTGCGGGCAAGCGTGCTGTTGAAGGAGAACTGATCGGGACCGGTGATTGAGTTTCGGCCTGCCGTTCCCCACTGGCCGATCGGCTCGGCAAATGCCGCGGCATTCAGGTGAGTGCTCGAACCGGAAGTGTAGATGGAGGCGCCGGTGAGGTTGGGCCGGATGATGCTTGTGAATCCTGTGCCTGGAACTGTGGCCGGATACAACGGAGTCTCGGGCAGGCCTGATCCGAAGCTGAGGGTTCCTTGCACCGTCCACTCCTTGAACGCGCGACCGCGCCAGCCGCTGAGCAAGGTTCCGCCTTCGATCCCCTGACCGGTGGTGTACTGCGCCTGGGCGCTCAGCAGATTGCGCTGGTCAAAAGACGAAAGAGAACGCTCGGCCCGCAGATCGAGCCAGTTCTGCGCAATTGTTGCCGTGGGCGATGTCAAGTTTGCCGACTGCGTCTGGCCGCTGCTGGCGATCGTGTGTCCCTGGCCACCCAGATAGGCGTCGTCGTCGATCGATTTCGAATAGGTGTAGGCGAGCGATGCAGCCAGGCCGCCGCGCAAACGGCGCCGCAACTGGAGTTCGCCCGCGTTGCGCATCGAAGTGCCGCCTGAGGTTTCGTACACAAATCCCGAGGAGCAACCCGGGCAGGGATTGGTTTCGCCCAGCGGATAGCTGTTGGGCAGAATCTCCTGCGGGCCATGCGTGCCTTTGATGCCGAGGTAGGTGGCCGTCATCTGCATCGCCCAGGGAAGGTCGCGCTGCACCTGCAACTGCCACTCCTGGTTGTAGCCAATGCGGAAGTTGGGGTCGATGCCGAATGTCTGGCTGGTGACGGCAGAGCAGGGAATGAATCCATTCGCCAGTGTTAGCGGGCATGCGGCGCTGTTATCCACGCTCAGGCTTTTCGAGAGCGGCGCCTGCTGCGCCATCTCCAAAACAATATTCTGATAGACCGAGGTATCGGGATAGATGCCGTAACCGGTGCGGATGACGACAGTTGATGCGGGAATGGGACGCCAACTGATGCCGATTTTCGGTTCGACCATGCTGCGGTCGGGACGGATGAGCGAAGCAGGATAGTGCTGGCCGGTGATGGAGCCGACTGGATTGCTGCCTGTGACTGGCGCTACGGAGGTGAATCCATTGGCCACGTCGAGATTCACCAGGCGGCCGAAGAGCTCTGTCATTGGCGCGCCGTAATCCCACCGAATGCCCCAGTTGATGCTCAGGATGGGCAGCACGCGCCAATCATCATTGACGTAAGCGGCGTAGACCGGCTCGCGGAAGTATTTATCGGCATTGCCGTAGGCGATGGCGCTGGTGTCGGGAACGCCGGTGAGAAAATCAACAAGATCGGAACCGGTTGCCTCGCCGTTGAACGTGAATGTGCCGCGCGGATTCTCCTGGGAGAGTACGTTGTACTCCTGCTTGCGAAACTCGCCACCGATGGTGACGTTGTGCTTGCTGCGATAGATCGCCATGGATGCGGTGAAGTCGTCGGTGCGGTTGCGGTTGAAGGCGCTGTTGGCGTCGCTCAGGCCGGCGATGCCGCTTGAAAAATTCAAGGACGGCGGACCCCAGTTGGTCGAATCCTGATCGTTACCGGTGATGCCGGCATTGCCGGAGATGTTCGCGCGATTCTCGAAGTAGGGCGTCACCTCAGTGCGCAGGCGGCTAAAGGTATAGCCCGTATATACAAACACGCGCGGCTTGAGACGGTGGGCCCAGTGGATATTGCTGTTAATGCCCAGCGTGCCAGTGTGATCGACGAATCCGAAGAGGTTGACGCTGTCGGCGCGCGTGCTCTGCAGGCTGAAGCGGCCGTATACCTCGTCTTTACGGCTCAGTGTTTTGTCCAGGCGAACTTGCGGAGCATCCTGGTGCGAGCTGCTCAGCATCGGCGCCTGATAGTTGTATGGCGATCCATTGGCCAGGTTGGGCAGTGGATAGTACTGGAGCAGAGAAGCCGCCTGCGTGTTGACGGTGAATGGAGTGAAGCCAGGTACGATACCGTTCCGCTCGTCCACGGTGGGCACAATGCCGGTGAGGATCTGCGAGCTGCTGTTGCGCGTCCACTGGTAGGAGGCGAATAAATTCGGCCCGCGCGGCATCAGGCGCGGAATGTCGATGGGCCCCTGCAGCGTGGCTACGCCGGTGAAATCACTGTAGGCGGGTTTGGACGCTTCACTGCCGCTCAGCGAGTATGGCCGCGCATCTAGCGCGGAGTTTTCGACGAAGGCCGCAATGCCGCCGGTGTAAAGCGCCTTGCCGCCTGGGCGCCTGTTTCCGAAGGCTGGGTTGGTGGAGTAAACGGAAGTCGCCGCGTTGTTCACGCTGCCCTGCACAACCAGGCCGTCGGCGCTCTGCTCGTTTTCCTCCGGAGCTTTAGGAATCTCGGTTGGGCCTGCTGCATCCGGCTTCTTCTCCTGCACCAGGGCTGGAACAGGCGGAAGCGCCATCATTGGCTTCACCTTCTGCGCGCTGGCCTGGAGCTGATTCATTGGCAGCAGCTTCATCTCCCAGGCGGCGGCCGGCAGCTTCGGCGTTACAGTGATGTCGGCGTGGAGCGGCTCGAAGCACTGCATCTGGACGGTGATGGTCCACTTGCCGTCGGGCAGGTCATCGAATGAAAATGCGCCATTTGGGTCGGCGACGGCGGTGAACGTCTTACCGCCTTGCGTGGCCGTGACGGTCGCTCCCGGCAGCGGCAATCCGCCAAACGTGACGACGCCGCGATAGGTCGATGCCATGGCGAACGTCGAAAAGGTAAGCAATGCCAAGGCAAGCATAAAATGTCGAGCTCGATGCATTTGCCGTTGTCTCTCCCGCGGTTCGTGCTCCGCGATTTTGTTCCCGTATTCCCGCAACTTAGTTTTCCGCCGGCTGCTGGTTGACGTGGTCGATTACAAACACGTCCACGGTCACCATCTTACTTTCGAGACTTAATCCAAGTTGATCTTGAATGGCCGTAAAGATTGAGGGAAGAGTTGGCCCTGCTTGCATCGCATCGTCCTTAGAAAGACTGCGGTGAGTGCTGATTCCGCGGCGCTGACCGGAAGACGCAGCTCCCGGCGTTTCGCTCACATTCAATTCGCCGATGGTGGTTCAATGTGGTCGATGACGACCACATCCACCGGCTCCTTCTTCGCTTCCAATTTCAATCCGAGCTGTTCCTGCACGGCTGAGAAGATCGACGGGCCCTGCGCTTCGGGCAGCGTGCCGCTGCCGGACGGCAGTAACCCCGCACGCATACTTTCGTCAGGGGCGAACGAGAGCGTGTAGTCGTATGTGCCCGTCAGTCCCGTCTTATCGACGACAGTGCTGCCAAGGTCGAACGAAATGAACCGCGCAATGGACGCGATCGAGGCCCCGTGCCCGCTCATCGTGAGACCTTTATCCCCGATGCTTATCCCGGCGCTTGCTTTCTGCGGCGGTTCCTGTTGCACTCCAGCGTTCGCATGCTCCGACGGCTGCAGCTTCGATCCGCCCTTTGCCACAACCAGCGTGTAGACCGTCAGCTCTCTGGTTTCGTGATGAAATTTCAGCGCGCATCTGTCTTCGAGAACCGGCACGAGCATGGCCCAGCGCTGTTCCTGCGTAAGTTGTTTGAGCTTCGGAGCATCCTCCGGCGCGACCTTGGTTTCGATGTCATACCGGGATGTGCCGACCCAGGCGGGTTCGCCGAGCAGACGGTCGTTGGTTACGCCGAAAGCTTCGCGAACGATCATGTGCATCGGCATGCCTGTGATCTTGAAGCCGTCACCCGTTTCGCCCATGCCGATCCTCATCTCGTTTGACGAAGACGAATATGGCTTGATGGACGCGACGTCGAACGCGGGCAATTGTGGTGCGGCGGTTCGTGAGGTTGTCGCCGCATTCGATTGACTGTGCAGGGCGAACGCCGGGATAAAAAGCAGCACCGCCGCGCATGTTTTCCAACCGCGCATCGAAATCCGATTCCTCACCTGGGGAAAATCCATCTCCTCATGGGCTGGCTCGATCGAGGCTAATTAGGAGATGGTTTTTCCACGTGGTCGATCACGATTACATCTACGCCAGTCTTTTGTGCAGTCAGCTTCAGCCCCAACTGCTGTTCCATTGCCTCAAATAAGCTTGGCGCAGCGGCGGTTTCGGCTGCTGGCGTCACCCCGTCAGCGCCACCGGCAGCGCTATTGGCCGCCGGCAAGCGTGGTGGATGTCCGTTAAATTGCGAATCGTCGGGTGTGAAAGTACATTTCAGGTCGTACTTGCCTGTGAGGTTGGTACGGTCGACCACGGGACGGTCCAAAACGAGGACCTGAAGAAAGCCGGTGAAATCGGCCATTGAGGCATTCATTGCCATCATAGTGAGGCCGTCAGTACCTGGCCTGAAACCGAGCCCGGGCAGGTTTCCCTTGCTCACAGTCGGAGCGAGCTTTTCTCCCGATTTGGCGACCTCCAGAACATAAGCTGACATTTCGCGCTGTTCGTGATGGAAGGTGAGCTTGAACCGATCCGCCAGCAGCTTGCGGATCATTACCCGGACTTGCTCGGCATTGGGTACTCCCGGTGTATCCGGAACTGCCAGAATGTCGTACCGGTCCGAAGACATCCACGCCGGACCGTCGACGATCTGCTTCGCCTGCACGCTGTATCCGAACGCGATCAGGTCCTGAAGGGACGAAGCGTTGGTGCGAAATTCGCGACCGCGGATCACCAGGCCACGCATCTGCGTTGCACCGGAGTCGTTCGGCTTGATCGTCGCCACTTCGAAGGAAGGATCGGCGTCGGCGGCCATCGGCTTGGGCGGCTCGGGAATTGGCCACGCTGCATCGGGCGCGGTGCGCGCAAGGTTCAGGGGCAGTGGATTCGGTCCTTGGGTCCATGTGCCGGTAATTGTTTTTCCATCGGGCGACATTGTTCCTTGATACGTGCCGCCGATCTGCTCGATCGAATACTTGAACACGCCTCCCTCAAAGCTTGCCTTGGAAGCAGGGAGCGGCATGCCACCCTGATCAATGCTGTAATCGAGTACCTTTAGCTCGCCCTTATCATCTTTCGTGATCTTATTGACGATGCGCAGATCGAGATTGGCTTGCGGAACATGCAGCGTGCCCTGCCAGATGCCTGTGATGTCCTGCGCCGATTGCGGCGTTGATGCGGGTGCGGATTGCGCCGCTTCTGCCGGCTTTGGCGCCTGCGCGCCGGCGCAGGCTGCCGCAACCAGAAGCGCGATTGCTGCGCAGCCTGCGAGCGCGAGCTTCGCGGCGGCGGGTTTCCGTGCTGACTCTTCGGTTCTCATCGAGAAAGCTCCTTTTTGCACACCCTGCCGCAAACTGCGCAACAGGCCCAATCTTCATTTTCGCGGAATCTCGAAAGAATACACCTTGAGACGCTTCTCTGTTGCGTTGGTCATGGTCCAGTTTGAAAAGAAAATCCCAACGCCTGTGCAAACGACAAAGGAAAGGTGCAGATATGCGGCCCCAGAACTTAGTTACTTAGACACCCCGGCTGAACTTTTTGTTCCCGCAAAGCTGCCTTTACAGCATTACGTCAATTCGGCGAAGGTGGTTCCACGTGGTCGATCACCAGCACCTCGATGGGGCCTTTTTCGGGGCGAAGCTTCAGTCCGAGCTGGCTCTTCAATGCCTGGAGAAACGTACCGCCCGTCTCGTGGTTATTCACTTCGCTTGTGTCCTCTGGGGTCCACTCCAGCGCAAAGTCGTAATCTCCTTTGAGACCGGTTTTGTCGATCACCGGGCGGGGAATTATGACAAGGCCCGTCTGCGTGGGCAATGATTCAGCAAGCATGGTCAAAGATACGTTGCGTCCGCCAAATCGCCGGGCTCCCGGATCGCCGGCCGGAAGGTGCGCAATTTCTCCGCACGGAATGGCTGCCGGTGAAGCAGACTGCCCGCCCGGCGCGGAGCTGGCTGGAGTGAGAGTTGCCGCGCAGTTGTCGCTTGTTGGATGCTCCGTGAGTTGCGGACCCAATTTTCCGGGCTTCTCCAACTCCAAGCCAAATACCGGAGCTTCGCGTGTCTCCCAATGCACCGCCAGATTGAACCGGTCCGCCAGCAGGCTCTGCATCATCAGCCTCATCTGATCCTTTGTCGCTGCGCCTGGGGCGCGCGCCTCAATGTCATAGCCATCGTTCTTCACCCAACCCGGCACATGCAGCCCAAGGCCGGCATAGACATTGAAGCGCAGGGCCAGCTCCTGGGTTCCGCTCAACTTATAGGCGAAGATGATGTAGCGGATCAGCGGCTGATTGCTCGCGGAAAACAGACTGCCCGGCGGAGCCATTGCATCATCCTTGTGAATGACAAAGTATGCGTTCCCGTTATCGAGCGAAAAATTGCTGTAGGTTCGTCCGGAAATGTTTTTCCGCACCGAGGCAACATCGAACGTCTGCTTGCCGCCGG
>JASIJX010000509.1 GCA_030049955.1 Acidobacteriaceae bacterium | reverse complement strand
CGCCCTGCTACAAGGGCTGTACGGACGAGCGCTATCGCGAAGAAGCCGATGGGGTCGAGCGCTTTCTGGCAACGCGCGGCGAAAACCGGCTGGTGACGCTGCGCGCGCAGCGCGACGAGGCTTCTGCCAATCTCGAATTTGAAACAGCCGCCGCATTGCACGTGCAGGTGCAGAGAGTGGAGGCAGTGCGGGCCCTTGCGCCGGAGCTGGTGCGGCCCATGAGCCAGTTGCGCGCCGTGATTTTGCAGGCTTCGGCCCAGCCGGATGAAGTTGCTGTGTTTCTTTTCGAAAATGGCAGGCTGCGCGGGCCGGCGGCATTCTCCACCGTTGGCATGCGCATCCAGAACGAGCAATCTGGCTCGAGCTCGTTGTTTGCTGCGCCCATGGCGCTCGAAGCGATTCCCGAAGAGCAGGGAACGGAAATGCAGCGAACAGGGAGCAGGGAACTGGGAACAGCAAACGAGGGTGCACCGGCTGCTGCGGCGAAGATGGCGCGCGGTGTGCTTGAGTCGCGGCTCGAAGAAGTTCTTGCTTTGCTTGCGCGCGGCGATGCTCCGCCTTCGCCCACTGAGCGCCAGGGACATATTGCGCTGCTCAAGCGCTGGTATTACAGACCGGAAGCAAAGCGCGTGGGCGAAATCTGCTTTCCCGATGCAGACGGACAATGGCCGCTGAAATCCATTTTGCGCGGGATCGGGCGCGTGGCGGCGAAAACTTACGCTGCCGTCACGCGCGCCTAGGCTGTATCTTTCGTTACTGCTGCACAAAGAACTCCGACATGTCGGGCGCGGTCGCCGCCGCCGCGGGCGGATTCGGGAGTCCGAGCGCTTCCATCATGGTGCGCAGCATGCTCTGGTGCTGATAAACGGTGCTCGACGTCTGCTTGTAGCCGGACTTCACGATCGGTCCCCAGAGCACCGGCGAGACATGGCCGCCGCCGTAAGTGGTGTCACTGTCTTCGGCCTCATCGAAGTCGACAATGAGCAGGCCATCGCCGCCGGATTTGAATGCGGCCTGTTTCGACAGCGGACCTACGACGTTGGACTGCAGCCAGCTATCGGCCTGCTGCGGAGTGCCGTTGTGCGCGTCGTCGTCTACATCGGGAACGATGTAGGAGAACTCCGGAAGCGTGCCGTTGGCAAGATCGGTGGCGAACTGCGAGAACGGCCAGATCACCTCATTTGCGACGTTGGTATTGTCGGCAATGTCGGAGAGCTCAGCAAACGGATTGTGGCGAATCAGGTAAAGTCCGGTATTGCCGCCGACATAACCCTGCGTGATGCCTTCTGCATAAACCCTGAAAGGGACGTTCTCAGCCAGCATTCGCCGTGCGATGTTGTCGACATTCCACACCGTGGTCGAGTTGTCGTTGTTGGTGAGGATCTGGCCCGTGGTCAGCATCAGGTAATTGCCGATCGAGGGGTGGGTATTGGCGTAGTAGTTCGTGGGCAACGCGCCGTCTGCGATCAGCTTGTTGAGGTTCGGCCACACGGACGTGACGCCGACAACCGTGGAATAGCTCTGGTTCTCCTCCATTACCAGGACCACATGTTTGCTAGACGGAATGGTAAGCTGCACGGCGACAGTGGCTTCGCCTGACTTGGTCGTGTCCTGCGTGCTGGTTGCGGCTACGGTCACATTTCCGCTTGTGTCAGGCGCGGTCAACACGCCGGATGAGGAGATTGTGCCTCCGGTTGCAGCCCAGGTTACGGCGGAGCTATAGCTTCCCGTGCCCTGCACGGTTGCGGCGCAGTGCGTTGTGCCGCCGGTAATCACGGTAGATGGACTACAGCTAACCGAGACCGACGTGATCGAGGAAGTTGTGCTGCTGGGAGAAGTTGGCGTTCCCGTAGAAGCAAGCGGGATAGTGGCAGAGCCGGCGAGACTGGGCGCCTGGGTGCTGGTTGCCGTGACCGTCACGCTGCCACCACTAGCCGGCGCGGTCAACACGCCAGCCGCCGAGATAGAGCCTGCGCTTGTCGACCAGGTTACCGCTGAACTGTAGGATCCGGTGCCCTCGACGGATGCGGTGCACTGCGTGGTGCCGCCGTTGGCGACCGATGAAGGGCTGCAAGTGACGGAGACTGCGGTGACTGTCGAGGCCTGTGATGCAGGCTGCGAGGCGAGCGGAATCTTGCCGCCACAGGCGGTAAAGGGGATAGCAATGGCGCACGCCATCGCCGCAATCAGCAGAAATTGCGCATGAAGACTTTTGAAACGCATTGATCCTCGCGGGGGGCGTAAACCCGATGCTGCCTGATTCGCCTCAACCACCGCGTACACGTGGAATTGCAGAAGGTCTAATCTGGACGGAGTTGTATCTATCTACCGGCTAATTTATCTCTACAGAGCAAATTGGTCCATCCCCCGCGTGAGGTAAGGTCTTAAACAATTGGCAGGCGCGCGCTGGGACTGCCACCCGAGCGGAATCCGCCCTCTGACCGTGTAGCAGGCCTTCGCTGCGGCCGACGATGCAACACTTACGTAAAACACAATTGGAGCGCGATGAAAATGATCAATTGCTCGGGCCATGCGTTGACCAGGCTGGGCCGCGCCCTCGAACCAATGTTGTACTTAAACATGAGCAAACTGCCTTTTGCCCATTTGCTAGCGTTTCATGCGACACCAAATTCGAAGTGAATTCGCGCGCCTGGCGCTGATACACTGAGCCCCAAGGAGTTGCACGCCAGATGGTTGAGCTTGTTCCATCGATTCTTTCGGCCGACTTCGCTCATCTCGCCGAGCAGATTGCGGCGGCTGAGCGCGGCGGCGGCACCGTCATCCATGTGGATGTGATGGACGGTCATTTTGTGCCGAACATGACCATCGGCCCGCCAGTGGTGGCGAGCCTGCGCAAGGTCACGAAGCTGCCCCTCGACTGCCACTTGATGATCGATAACCCCAACGAGTTCATCCCGGCCTTTGCCGAGGCCGGCGCGAATTGGGTGAGCGTGCATTACGAAGCTTGTATCCACCTGCACCGGACGCTGCAGATGATCGCGGACCACGGCATGAAGCCGGGCGTGGTGCTCAATCCCGCGACCCGCGTGGACCTGATCCTCGACGTTCTGCCCATGGTGCACCACGTTCTCATCATGAGCGTGAATCCAGGCTTTGGCGGGCAGGAATTCATCCCGTTTTCACTGAACAAGATCCGCCGGCTGGTTGAGATCCGGGGTGAGCTGGGGCTGGCATTTAGAATCGAAGTGGACGGGGGCGTGGCTCACGACACCGTCGCTGAGGTCGTCCAAGCTGGTGCAGAGCTGCTGGTGGCGGGCAATGCGGTTTTTGGCGCCGGACACCCGGAACGGGACGCGCGGGCGCTGCTCGAGGCAGCTCGTAAAGCGGCGGGCGAGTGAGCTGGAAGGCTGCGGGCTTTCATTTCAAGCTGAAGCGGTGCAGTGGCAACCCGCCGGCGTGTAAAAAAGAGCACCAATCCCTGCGGGAACCTGCGACAAGGCGTTTGCGGACAGAGTAGAATCTTCTCACGACCTAAGAACGTGAAGGGGTACCTTTACGGGTTTTTGAACGGGCAGTAGACCGGCGGAGCAACCGGCCTGCCCAATGAGGTGGTATGAACAGGTTTTCGAAAAAAATTGCCTTTGTGGCCCTGATGGCGATGGTTCTGGGCGGAATTTCGGCCCATGCGACGGACAAGCAGAAGAAGAAAAAGAAAGACTTCGATCTGAACGCCAATCCGCTGGCCGACGTGAACTCCAAGCAGCCTGACAAGGAGCTCTACGACAAGGCGATGGTGGCCATGAAGAAAGGCCGCTATGACGTCGCCCGCCTCGACCTGCAAACCCTGCTCAACACGTACCCCGAGTCCGAGTACCGCATGCGCGCCAAGCTTGCCGTAGGCGATAGCTGGTACAAGGAGGGCGGTTCGGCTGCGCTTACCCAGGCTGAGGCCGAGTACGAGGACTTCATCACGTTTTTCCCGGATGCTCCCGAAGCCGCCGAGGCCAAGATGAAGGTGGCCGAGATCTACTACCAGCAGATGGAGAAGCCTGACCGCGACTATACCAACGCGCAGCAGGCCGAAAGGGAATTCCGGGAGATGATCAACATGTTCCCGGACTCGTCGCTGATTCCGCGCGCCAAGCAGAAGCTGCGCGACGTGCAGGAAGTGCTGGCCGAGCGCGAAGCGCAGATCGGCTTCTACTACGAGAGCCGCGAAAACTATAACGCCGCCGTCGCCCGGCTGCAGACCGTTGCCGATACGTACCCGCTCTATTCGAAGAGCGACCAGGTGTGGATCGCGATTGGCGACTGCTATATGGGCCAGGCTCACAATGTGCAGATCACGCGCAATCTGCCCGGCGCCGTGCGCGAGCGGTTGAGCGCCATGTACCAGGACAAGGCCGCTGCGGCATTCGACCACGTGATTACCCGCTACCCGATGGCGCCGCACGTAGAAGACGCGCGCGACCGGCTGGTGGCCATGAACCGGCCGATTCCCGAGCCGACCGAAGCTGCCATTGCGGAAAGCGACGCTGAAGTGCGCAGCGAGCAGCCTCTGCGATTTACAGATAAAGCACTCGACATCATCAAGCGCGGCCCCACGGTGGTTGAAGCCGTGCACGTGGGCGAACCCAGCCTTGGCGATCCGCAGCGCACGCTGGCGACCGACGTGACCAAAGAAAACATCGCGATGTTCCGCAGCGCGATCAACCCCGGCAAGCCTGCGGCTACAGACACCGCAGCCGCGCCCACTACAGCTAACGAGCCGCCGCGCAGCGATCGCCCGTCTGAGGCTCCTGAAGCCGGGCTGGCTCCTGCCGGCGGCGGCAACGC
>JASIJX010000508.1 GCA_030049955.1 Acidobacteriaceae bacterium | reverse complement strand
TTCTCGTTGGCGATCTGCTGCTTCAAGGAAGCGATTTCGGCCAGCGTGTCGAGCTCGCGCAGGTTGGCGGTCAGCGTGGTGATCTGCAGATCGTTCTGGTGTTGCGCCTGCTCGGCTTCCACGCGGGCGCGCAGGGCATCGGCGGCCGAAGCCCGCGCTTTGGCATGCAGGAAGGGATCGTAGATCGGCAGACTGATCGAAATGCCAGAGCTGAGATTGTCCGCTGGCAATTTCATCGCATAGAACTGGTTAATGTTGTTCAACAGCGTTGTGTTGCGGTTGTACAACACGCCGAAGCCAAGTTCCGGCGTCCATGTCCGCTCCTGATCTCCCTTGGCGATAAGAAAACTTGATTTGGCCTGCAACTGCGATGCGCTTAGAGCCAGATTTGCGCGCGGAGCTTCATCGCCGCTGATGGCGGGAACCTCCGGAATGCTCGAGTGATTGGTCAGGATCGAACCTTCCGGTAATCCGGTGAGCTGTGAAAGCTGCCTGGTCAGCGTGGCTGCCCGCGTCTCCAGGTGAAGGCGGTTCAGCTTCATCTGTGCAGCGGTGAGCTGCGCCTGGAGCAGCAGATTCAGCGGGTCGACGCCGGCCTCGGTGCGCTTCTGCTCGATTTCGACCATGCGCGCCGCGTCCTGCTCCTGCTGGCGCGTGGCATCGAGCTTCTCGTTCACCGTGTCGAGTTCGATGTAGGCGTTTGAAGCGTCGAGCGCAACCTGCTCCTGCGCGTCTTTGAGGCTCATCTGCGAGGCCTGCAGCGCCGCCCGAGCTCCCTGAACGTTGCGAATCTGCCCCATGCTGAAGGCCAACGACTGCACCTTAAAGTCCCAGATGGTCGGCAGGTTGCCTGTGAATCCCACTTCCGGAAAGGCCGGCAGGCCAGAGCCGAAGTAGAGCGATGGAATGAAGGCGTCCTTGCTCTCGGACAGGTAGGCCGCAGCTTTCTGCACGTCTGCCTGCGCCAGCCGGACGGTATCGCTGCGCTTCTGGGCCAGTTCAACGACCGTGGAGAGCGAGACCTGCGCGGACGCGGCCGTTGCTGCGGCCGTAAGAAGCAGGCCCACGAACATACCTGGGAACACAATTGCCCAAACTGCGCGCGGATTGTCGCCCGAACTCAACTCGCTCTGTCCTCGTTATCGTCTCAGGTCCTGTGCGGGCCTGTATTCGCGCGCCAGTTCGTAGGCCGCGGTCTGGGCCGTTTGTGCATTGGCCGCGTCACCCAGCTGATGCTGCAGCCGCGCCAGCCGCGTGTAAGCGACGAACGCCGGCGCTTCCTCGGTTTTCTGCGGACTGGCCAGATACGCCTGGAGCAGCTTGATGGCCAGCGCTGGATCGCGATTGACGCGGATCAACACGCCGGCGGAGTCGTACAGCGCCACGGCCGCATGCGGATCGCGCTCCGCTGCATTCATGCTGTTGCGGATGGCCGCATCCATGTCGTCCCAGCGGCCGCGCGCGGCGTAAAAGCGCGCCAGCGTGGCCCACTGCAAAGCCGGATGCCGGCTAGCGGCAATGGCCTTCTTCAAGTTGTTCTCTGCCCCCGCGTAGTCGTTGTTGTGCTGGGCAATGCCGGCGCGCAGTTGCCAGGCGCGAGCGGGGTTAATTCGGTCCAGCTCTTGCGCGACGCTGTCGGCCTTAGCCAGGCCACCGCCCACCACGCCGGGCGCTTCAATGTAGAACTCGCCCAGGTCGCTGAGCGCCTCGCCGTTGCGCGGGTCGAGCTGCACCGCCTGCTGGAACTCTGCCAGCACGCGCTTGCCGAGGGAAAATGCGGTGATGAAGGATGCCTTGTCGGCTTTTTCGCCGAGCGCGCGGCCCAGCCACAGGTGATTGTCGGAGTTACCCGGCTCCATCCGCACCGCCTGCTCACAGGCGTACACTGCGGAGTCCCACTGACCGAGCGTGAACTGAACGCGGCAGGCCAGGTTCTGCGCCACCGGGTCGTCCGCGCCGGCCTGCGGCAGGCTCTCGATCAAGCCCAGAGCCTTGTCGGCTTCGCCGGCCTGCAGCGCCATGTTGGCCTGTATCAGCGTGCCGGTGTTCCACCCGGCTGCCGAAGATCTGTCGACGGCGGCCGCGGGCGCCGGCTGCGCCACGGCAGGTGCTGCCAGCGTGCAGGCTACCAGCACTGCAGGCAATGTCATGTTCAAAAATCTCTTCACAATTTAATCCTTCAATGCTTACAGACGAATGCCTCGTCAAAGTCCTTGCTGCAGAATTCTTACCGCTGAATCCTGATGGGCATGCCCTCCTGCAAGGGCTGGCCGTTTGTGGTTCCTGTCGCCACCCAGTCGCCCTCCTCGACGCCAGAGAGGAGCGGCACCTGCGTGAGGGTCGGTGCGCCGATGGTCACTGGGGTGCGCTTAAGCTGGTCCCCGTCGACCTTGTAGACGAAATACTGGCCATTCCCGGAGTGCAGCGCCTCGCGCGGAATGCTAAGCGCGTTGGGCAAGCTGGAAGTAGTTACCTGCACGGTGACGTTCGTGTTCGGCAACAGCTCGCTCTCCGGACTGTCCAGCGAGATGAGCACCTCGCCGACGATCCTGGTGGTGTACTCCACCACCGATGCCGGCAGGCGCGTAATGTGCCCGTGCCAAAGTTCGCCCGGCTTGGCATCCCAGCGGATGAGCACCGGCTGGCCGACGGCCAGGCGGCCGATATCCGGCTCGTCGAAGAAGGCTCGCACCCGTTCCTGTTTCAGGTCGGCCATCTGCAGCAACAGCTTTCCCTGTTCCTGGAACTCAGATGGCGCAGCGTCCATGCTGTACACCGTACCTTTGAGGGGCGCGATGATTCTGGTTTGCGCCTCCACCTGTCTGGCGGCGGCCAGCGCGGCTTCTGCATCGGAAAGCGATGCCCGCGCGCGCGCTATTTCATCGGGCGAAAAGCGATTCTGCGAGGTCTCGAGGGATGCGTCCAATGCTGCCTTCGCCGTGGCTACCCTTTGCTTGGCCGCCAGCACTTCTCCCGGAGCCGCTGCGCCGGACGCCTGCAGTTGCGTCAGCGCTTGCAGATCGTGCTGCGCCTGCTGAAGCGTGAGCCGGTTCTGCGCAACCTCGGCGGCGGAGGCCTGCCGCTCGGCCTGCGTTCCGTTGTTGGTTGCCGCATCCACCTGTGACTGTGCAGCCTTCACGGCGCTTTCGGCGCTGGCCACGCGCGCCCGTGCCTCCACGTCGTCCAGCACAACAAGCAGCTTGCCAGCGGGCACTAGGTCGCCTACCTGCGCATACACCGCTCTTACTGTTGTCGAAATCGGGCTGTAGAACTGGTATGGGTGCTCAGGTTCCACCTTCCCGTTCGTAGGGACGGTGTTCACAATCTGCTGACGCTGAACTTGGGCGACCCTCACCGGAAGATGTTCCCGCAACAGCGACCGCGCCACCAAAAAGACGGCGACCAGTATCACAACTATGCCAGCCCAGAGCCATCGACGGCCCGTCTGCGTTCTTACCTCTGCCATTCTGTTAACCAGTAACCAGAGCCTAGTATATAGGACTCAAAAGTTTGTCCCCCGTTGCAGAATATCGCGTTAACTGCCGACAGCAGATATGGATGGCGCGATGTCCGAAGCCGAAAGGCGCTGCGGGCCTGTCAGATCCGCGCCCGGCTTACGATTCGATTCCCACGTACAATGAGGCTATGGCCACATCTGCATCACGCTATACCGACGAACATGCCAAGGCAGGACTGGACTTCAATTTTCCGGAGATCGAAACCTGGCAGAACCAGTTTCCCGGCTATGAGATCCAGATCGACGACCCGGAGTTGACCTCTGTTTGCCCCAAAACCGGCCTTCCCGATTTCGGCGTACTTACCATTCGCTACATGCCGCGCGACCGCTGCCTTGAACTCAAGTCGCTCAAGGAATATCTGTTCTGCTACCGCAATCTCGGCATCTTTCAGGAAAACATTGTCAACCAGGTGCTCGCAGATATCGTAAAAGCGTGTGATCCGGTGTGGGCTGTGGTCAAGGGCGAGTTCCGTCCCCGCGGCGGCATTGGTACAAGCGTGGAAGCGCGTTGGCCGCGCCCGGCAGTTTAACTGCGCGGCGCTCAAGTTTCATTCGTCCCGTACCAGATAAAAGGAAGGCCCGAAGGGACGATTATCCTCCCCGGGCCGTTCAATTTCTGAAGAGATCAGCCGCGGCCGCCGCCGTGGAATCCGCCGCCTTCCATTCCTCCATGAAAGCCGCCCATACCGCCGTGGAATCCTTCGCCCGGACCTGCGTCACGCGAGCCTCTGACGCCATAAATCACGTGCCCATGGATCGGATAGCCGTGCCATCCATACCAGCCGCCCCAGCCGTACGGGTAATAACCCCAGCCGAAGGGACTATAAAATGGGCCGAATCCCAGGTAGGTGTAATTCCACATCCACGGGTTCCAATACCAGCCCGGGTAGAATCCCGGCCCGTAGTAGTAGTATCTGGCGGCCAGCTCATTGTTCGATTGCGCAAGGTACTGTGAGCGCAGCCGGCTCCAATTCCACAACTGATCTTCCTGCGGATTGGGCTTGAACTTCATTTCCTTTGCGTTCGGGCCGTCGGCCAGCATCAATCGATTGTTGCCTGTGACCTTCTGCCACTTATCCTTCGCAACCTCAACTTCGGCGCGGCCCTTGAAGACTTTGACGCTTCCGTTCTCGGCGTTGAATTCGTAGTAGCCGGTTTTTACCAGTTGGGTGGTCACGCCGTGAGTGATGATCTGCACCACGTTTCCCTTAAGAAGCTGATCCACTTCCACGCCGGCGCGGCCGCTCACGACTTCCACTCGGCTCGGCGTGAGGGAGGGCGAGAGCATCTTCACGGCGCTGTTGCCGTCCACGCGCAGATAAATGCCGGGATTCAGCAGTACTTCTGCCTTGCCCTCGCCGGTGGTTAGCACCTGGCCGGTGTTCATTGCTGCACGGCCCACGCTTTTGTTCGTGAGCTGCATGCCGTCGAGTGAGGCGGTTCCTTCTACATAATTCAGCGTACCCGGACCCGCCTGATCCGCTGGTTGATCGGATGGCTGGTCAATCGCTGCTTGATTCGATGATGGATCGGCGGGAGGTTGACCCGCGGCAAATGTCTGCGCGACCAACGACCCGCTCAAGGCTCCAATGCCGAGCATGGCGCCGATGCCGAGCACTCCCGCTGTCGCAAATCCCCTGAACTTCATGGCCCTGATTTCCCCCATCTCTATATATGCGCGAACGCGAGAAAAGATCGAGGCCTGCTTTGCGTCATATCAAAAACGCACGGCTGGCACAGCGGCCTGAATTGGTGCAGAGTTTCTGTTCCTGCTGCCTTTCTGTCACCCGTTTTTGTTACTGTTGACGCATGTCGATCTCCACTCATGTTCCGCAAACCACTCTCGATCTCGAATCCCTTGCTGCCGACGTAGTGGCGCAGGCCATGCGTGCAGGCGCCAGCGATGCAGAGGGGGTGGCGCGCGAGGGCGATGAGTTCAGCGTGACGGTGCGCATGGGGCAGGTGGAGACGCTGAAGGAGTCCGGCTCGCGCGCGCTGGGGCTGCGTGTGTTCCTGGGCAAAGACGGAGCAAGCGGATTGCGCTCGGCATCGGCTTCGACGAGCGATTTGACCGCCGAAGGCATTCGTCAGCTTGTCGAGGGCGCGCTGGCATTGGCGCGTGTCACTGAAGAGGACCCGTTTACCGCGCTTCCCGATGCGGAGGAGTTTGGCGCCGTCGAAACTCGAATAACGGGCGACGATCTGCACCTTTACTTCGACGATGTGTATTCGCTGTCTGGGCCTGAGCGCATCGAGTGGGCGCGGCGCACAGAAGCTGCGGCGCTTGCCGCCGACAAGCGCATCACCAATTCGGACGGCGGCAGCTTTGACGCATCGACGGGACGGCGCGCGATGGCCAACTCGCGCGGGTTCGTGGGCAGCTATCGCTCGAGCTACGCCGGCGTTGCCGCGGCGCCGCTGGCCATGGATGAGAACGGCCAGATGCAGCGCGACGGCTGGTGGTCGAGTGCGCGAAGCTTTGCGCTTCTCGAATCGCCGGAGTCTGTAGGCGCAGAAGCAGCGCGCCGCACGCTGCGCCGGCTCGGCGCTCGGCGAGTGCCTACGCAGCGCGT
>JASIJX010000507.1 GCA_030049955.1 Acidobacteriaceae bacterium | reverse complement strand
AGAGCGGGAAGCAGGCGGACGATGCCGCGATGGCTTTGCAGCAGCATCTCCGCGATACCCGCAGGTGCGCCGAGGCTGCCGTCCACCTGGAAATACGAAGTTGGTTTCTCGCCACAGACGTCAAACAGATTCCCGAGCGTCGACCGGCGCAGCAACTCCATGAGCTGTTCGTGGCAGCGGTCGCCGTCCTCCAGGCGCGCAAAGCAATTTACGATCCAGGCGCGGCTCCAGCCGGTGCTGCCGCCGCCGTACTGCAACCTGCGATTGAGCGTGACACGACAAGCCTCTGCCAGCTCCGGCGTGTCGCGAAGCGTGATCTGATCATCAGGGTAGAGCGCCCACAGATGCGAGACGTGGCGGTGACCGGGCTCGACCTCAATGTAATCCTGCTGCCACTCCTGCAGGTTGCCGTAACGCCCGATTTTGAATGGAGGCAGGCGCGATGCGGCCTTCGTCATCTGCTCACGCAGGTCTGCATCCACTTCGAGAAGCTTTGCCGCTTCGCCGGCTTTTTGAAAAATGGCCCGGGTAATTTCGATGTCCATTGTCGGTCCCATGCACAGATGCGCCGCGGCGCCGTCCGGCAGCCGATAGGAATTCTCCGGCGAGCACGACGGCCCGGTGACCAGGTAACCGTCGGGTGACGGGGTAAGGTAATCAAGCAGAAAGAGCGCGATCTCGCGCAACCTGGGGTACGCGCGGTTGCGAAGGAAATCCATATCGCCGGAGAAGAGGTAGTGGTCCCATAGGTGAGTGGACATCCAAGCCGCACCCATGGCCCAGATACCGCCGCCAAGCCCGTCGATCGGACCGGCATCGCCCCAGATGTCGGTGTTGTGATGGACGACGAATCCGCGAGCCCGATAGTAGCTCTTTGCCACACGCGAGCCGGCAGGGCGCGTCATATCCAGCAGATCGAAGAACGGCATGTGGATGTCGTCGAGACCGGTTCGCTCGGCACTCCAGTAGTTCATCTCCGCATTAATGTTGACGGTGTATTTGGAGCCCCATGGCGGATCGACCGATTGGTTCCAGATGCCCTGCAGATTCGCGGCCAGGGTGCCGGGACGCGAGCTCGAAATGAGCAGATAACGGCCGAACTGAAAGAAGATGGGAAACAACCCGGGATCTTCACCGCCGTCCTTGATGCGGCGCATGCGTTCGTCCGTAGGTATGGAAGCATTGGCATCGCCCGCACCGAGTTCCAGAGAGCAGCGGCGAAAGATTGCTCGATGATCGGCGATATGACGGCGGCGCAGTTCGGCATAGCTGCGCCGCTGTGCGGTCGCGAGGTTTCGATCGACAGCTGCAGACATCGCGACTTCCCCGGCGGGAAAGCGGAAACTCGTCGCGCAATCAACCAGCAGCGTTACAGAGTTGGCGCCAGTTACACGTAATTGCGCGGGCTGATCGCCAACGGCCGGAGCGGTGCTGACAACTCCTCCTTCGGCATGCGCACGCAGGCGCGAAAGGAAGCGGATGCCAGTCTGTTGCTCCTTTACGGGCAGTCCAGGATTGTCGTGAACCGGCAACGCCTCTCCGGTGAGGAGCAATCCGTCAGAGCCAGAGATCTCCGACCGGTGATTGCCGGGCCGATCAAGACTCGCCAGGAGAGAGAGCGCACCGCGCTCGGACGCGGCGAGGCGAATCACGATGACCTGATCCGGGGCCGAGGAGAAGACCTCGCGTGTGAACTGCACTCCGTTGCGGATGAAACTCGCCGTCACGATGGCGCGGTCGAGATCCAGTTCCAGCTTGTAGCCCGAAACATTTGAGGCGACTGCCGGACCGTTCGTGGAACCGGAGGAAGAGAAATCAAGTGTGAGATCACCGAGGGTTTGATAGCATGGCATGCGGCGAGGCAAAGAGAGCATGTCGCTCGTGGCCAAGGCCTCGGCCTCGTGCACTTTGCTTTCGAAGAGCAACTGACGAATGAGCGGAACTGCCGCGTCTGCGCGTGGATTGTCGCGGTCGCGATACTCACCGTCCCAGATGGATTCTTCGTTCAGCTGGATTCGTTCGACTTCCACGTTGCCGAATACCATTGCGCCCAGGCGGCCATTGCCAACCGGCAGCGCGTCCTGCCAGGTGGCTGCGGGCTGATGAAAGAAGAGCCGGAGTCCAGCCCAGTTCGCTGGAATCGAATGAGCGGCATCGCCGGCAGGCAGCGCGAAGAGGCTGCGCCGCGAGAGCAATGCACTGCTCAGGGCGACATTGCGAAGGAGCGTGCGACGGCTGATTCTGGACATGCAGCCTCCTCAAGTTGCTTTAGATTGCAGGTGCCTCGGCGGTGAAGAGCAGAGCGGAGTGAGCATCCATGCGCAGCGTGCCGCGTGATGAGATTCGCACCTTGTGGCTGCGCAAAGATACTCCGGTTCTCACGTCGAGCGCAGGCGCGGTGAGGACGCTTGATTCACTATGTTTCGCAACGCTCAGGCCATCCGCGAGGTGAATTTCTGCGGGCGAATTCGTCTTGTTGATCAGTGCGACCAGGCATTCTTTGCGGCCAGCGCCTGGCAACCGCGCTGCATACGCGGCGACACGGGCGCTGCTGCACTGGAAGTCCGTATGGAGCAGCGTGGCGCCTGCGAAGCGTTGC
>JASIJX010000506.1 GCA_030049955.1 Acidobacteriaceae bacterium | reverse complement strand
CCGGGTCATGTTGGCAACGCTGCGCAACTGGCGCTCGCCCCACAGCAGCCGGTCGTAGTCGAAGGCCGGCATCTGGTCCAGGTGAATGGCGTTGATGGCCACCACCCCGCCCTTGCGCAGATGCGACAGCGCAGAAACCACCACCTTGCCGCTCGGCGCAAACGTCACGGCGCGGTCGAGCTCCACCGGAGGCCGCGCATCTTCATCGCCCACCCAGGTTGCGCCGCGATTTTCGGCAGCCTTGCGGTGCTGCTCGCCGCGCGTAACCACGTACACTTCGCAGCCCCATGCCTGCAGTACGCGGATGGCGAGCGAAGCGGAGCTGCCAAAGCCGTAGAGCCCCACGCGCTCGCCGCGCTCGACGCCCGCAACGCGCAAGCTGCGAAAGCCGATGATGCCCGCGCACAAGAGCGGCGCCGCATGCTCCGCCTCAAGCCCCTGCGGCAGCGGATAAACAAAATCCGCGCGCACGGCAGCATACTCGGCGTAGCCGCCGTCCACCGTGTAGCCGGTAAACACTGGATGGTCGCAGAGATTCTCCATCGCGTGGCGGCAGAACCAGCAATCGCTGTCCACGCCGCCGATCCACGACACGCCCACGGACACGCCCACGGAAGCGCCAACCCGCACGCCCGGCGGCAAGTCGCCCTCAACAATTTCACCCACGATCTGATGGCCGGGAATAAGTCGCGGACGCAGCGGAGGAAGATCGCGCTCGACAATATGCAGATCGGTACGGCACACGCCGCAGGCAGCGACTTTGAGCAGCACCTGCCCCGGCGCAAGCACCGGCCGCGACACATCTTCAATCCTCAGCCACTGCCCCGCAGTTCCGGATTTTGCGTCAAACACAGCAGCCCGCATCGCACGCCCCCTCGGCGATCCGTTGCCACAAGCTTACGGCTCGATGGCGGCAGAATGCTATCGCTATCCGTCAAGGTCAGCACAATGTCGAAGTTCAACTTCACCCGCCGCACCATGCTGCTGGTGCTGCACCCGGTTTTTGCGCTTACCGGCGCAGGCTGCGCCATCACGGGCGCGCTTTTGCCGTCGCTGGCGCGGAGTTTTGCGCTAACTGACAGCCAGTCTGGCTTCTTAATCTTTGCCGTCTATGCCGGCATGGCAACTGGCGCTCTGCTGTGCCGCGGCAATTATGCGCGCATCATCGCCTTCGGCCTGGCTGCCATGGCTGCAACGTCGATAGGCATTGCATCGACTACGCGGCCGTTCCTGTTTCCAGTCGCCTTCCTGTATGGCGCATCCGTAAGCGCGCCCATGACGGCCATTAACCTGTTCGCCGGCCGCAATTACCCGGCCCGGCGCGCGGCCACGCTCACGGCGCTCAACTTTACCTGGAGCGCGGGCGCAATGGCAGGGCCGCTTTTCGCCGCGCGCGTGCTTGCGCTGTTTGGCTGGCGAGCTGTATATGAAGGCCTCGCTGGCACGGCGCTGGTTGCAGCTATGGCCGCAGCGCTAAGCCTTCGTGACCAAAAAGAAACGCCGCGCGTGACGCCGGAGACAACAGGATTCCGCAATGTCCGCCTCATTGCCCTGTTCGCCGTGTTCTTTTTCCTCGAAGTCGGGATGGAGAGCACGGCCGGCGCGTGGATTTCCACCTATATTCTGCGTTCGACAGCAACCACGCTCGCGCTTGCCGCGGCTGCGTCGTCGATCTTCTGGGGCGGTTTTCTAGCCGCGCGCGGCCTCGCGCCGCTGGCCTTGCTGCGCCTGCGCCCACAAAGGCTGCTGCAGACCGCAATTGTCGTCGCGCTCGGTGCATCGGCGCTGCTTCTCGTCTGCCGCTCGGCCGCTCCGCTGGTCTCAGCCGTGCTGCTGCTTGGCCTGGCGCTCGCTCCTGTGTTTCCCCTGGCGCTGGCGGAGTTTTTCGAGCGCGCACGTCTGAGCTCGGACTCTCGTTTTGTGCTCGCCCTCAGCGGTTTTGGCGGCGCGGTTTTTCCCTGGCTGGTGGGCATCGTCTCTTCTCATACAGCCAGCTTGCGCGTGGGCCTCGTCATCTTGCCTGCCACGCTGCTGGTCATGGCCGCGATGCTGCCGCTGATAGCCGTCGCTAATGCAGCATCGACACACGAAAAATCCCCGAGAGTTGTAACTCCCGAGGATTTGCCCGTCTAAGCTTTTCGTTTAGCTGTTCAGCGCTCTCCGGCAGAAGTCGATGCAGTTCTCGATCTCCTTTTCGGGCGTCGAGCCTTCGGGAATTTTGTACTCCAGCTCGATGCCGGCCGGGAACGTGTAATGGCGGTCGCGCATCAGCAGCAGCACTTCTTTCACCGGCGTGTCGCCTGTGCCCCACGGCAGGTTTGCGCCGCCACGAGTTCCGTATTTGCGATCTTTCAAATGGATCGACGTAATACGATCGTGATGCTGTTCGATAAACGGAATTGGCGACCCGCTGACCGCGGCAACATAGTGACCGATATCGAGCTGGATGCCGTTCCACTTCGACTGCGCGAGTGCCGTGTCCCAGCTCTGCGCATTGACTTGCGTGTGATTGTGGTAGCCAACCATGGTGCGGTGCTTCGCGCCCAGGTCGCCCAGCCGCTGGCTCAACGCAGGATCGGCCGGCAGTTCGGTGGTGATCTGGTTAGCGCCGAGCACGCGCGCCGCCTCGAAAAAGTAATCGTACTCGGCATCGCTCATGTCCATGCTGGTGTTGGCCAGCCGGAAGGCGTAGATCTTCACGCCGGCGTCGCTATACATTCCGTGCAGGGTTTTGAACTTGTCCAGGATGGCAGCCTTGTTGCTGAGCCGCCACTCGGTCAGTTGCTCGGCTTGCTTTTTGCGCATGGCCGCGCGCTCTGCCGGCGACATGTGCTGGCCCGGCGAGCCAGAATAGCCGGCGCGCGGTGCGCTGGGCGCGCCCGCATACACCTCGCAGCGCACATCCTGAATCTCTACGGCGCTCAAGCCCACCTGCAGCAGAGTGTGCAGAAGCTGGTCGGCGGGAACAGGGATCGAAGGAAAATTGTACGGCGAAACGATGATTCCAATCTGCACTCCGTGAAACTTCGAGTCGGGCCGTGGTTCGGCGGCTAACTTGGCGAGCCCAATTCCGGGAATCGCGGCTGGGACAGCCGCCAGTCCTGCTTTCACAAAATCTCTTCTCGTCAGGGTCATCGGTTTTCTTATCCTGTGCCGTGTTTGTTTGGATGTGTCTGTTTGGATGTGCGCCGGCAACCAGCTTTCCGGCACCATTCCTTATACACCCTTGCGCGACATACACCGCTGCACTGCCCAGCATACCTTTTCGTTACGGCGGCGCCGACGCGAGGTATGCTGTTGTGCAGTTCTTTTCTCATTGCTGGAGGCGCCTGCATGAAAGCCCTTCGCTTCCCCGCCCTGCTGTGCGCCTGCGTCGCAATTTGCACGACCGCTGCGTATGCCGATAACGCGCCGGCGACTGTGACGCAGGATTCCGCTGGCGTGACGATGCACTACGGCGAGGAAACACTTCGCATCAGCGTCTGCGGACCGGGTGTGCTGCACGTTGTCGCGGGGCCCGGCGCAGCAAAATCTGCCTCGCCGGCCGAGCCGTGGATTCTGCAGCCTTGCACGCCTGTACATTTCGACTTTTCGCAGAGCGAGAACCAAGCCACGCTGCGCACTGCCGATCTCAGGGTGAACCTGCGCCTTGCCACGGGCCAGCTGACTTTTCTGAACGCCGCTGGCCAGCAGTTGCTCGCCGAATCCGATCGTCGTACGCGCGTCTACACGCCCGACACGGTCAACGGCGAAAAGGTTTACCACGTGAGCGACCGCTTTCAGCCCACGCCTACAGAAGGCTTCTACGGCCTGGGCCAGCACCAGAGCGGCGTCTTCAACTATCGCGGCAATGTGGTGGAATTGGCTCAGGCAAATACCGACGTCGCCGTGCCGCTGCTGATCTCGACCAATGGCTACGGCATCCTGTGGAACACAGCATCGAAGTCGTGGTTCGATAACCGCTTCCCTACCGAGCTCAAGCTAAGCACGGAAGCTGCCGACGCGATCGACTATTACTTCCTTTACGGGCCGGAGATCGACGAGATCATTCACAAATATCGCGAACTCACCGGCCACGCGCCGCTCTTCGGCAAATGGGCGTACGGGTTCATTCAGTCGAAAGACCGTTACCGCTCGGCAAAGGAATTGCTCGATGTAGCGCAGGAATATCGGTCGCAAAACGTGCCGCTCGACATGATCGTGCAGGACTGGTTCTGGTGGGCGCGCCGCGGCGATCCACAGTTCTCCGCGGATTATCTGAAGCCGGACCCGGACGTGACCGCGGCTTTGCGACAATTGCACGCCGCAAATCTGCACGCCATCATTTCCACCTGGGCCGTCACCGATGAGAGTTCCGATCTCTATCGCGATTTGAAGGCGCACAATCTGCTCATCCCCGGCACCACGGATTACGACCCGACCAACCCGGCCGCACGCGAGATGTTCTGGAAGCATCTGATCGAGCCGCTCATGGCGCAGGGATGGGACGGCTTTTGGCTCGACAGCGCCGAACCGGAGGCGTGGAACGGCTACAGCGACGCTACGCTCGACACTCTGCAACTCGCCATCGGCAACGGCGCTCGCTATACAAACATCTTTCCGCTCATGCACAGCAGCAATGTCTACGGCCACTGGCGTGCAGCCACCGATCGCAAGCGCATCTTTATCCTCACGCGCTCAGCGTTCCTGGGTCAGCAGCGCAATGCCACCACAGTTTGGTCGGGCGACGTGATGGGCACCTTCTTCGACTTCCGCAAGCAGATCGCGGCGGGGCTCAACTTTCAGGTCTCGGGCATTCCCTACTGGACCACCGACATTGCCGGCTACGGCTGGCCCTACGAGCGCGACACGCGCGACCCCGCGTATCAGGAACTCTATACGCGCTGGTTCGAGTTCGGCGTCTTCTGTCCTATCTTTCGCACGCATGGCCACCGGGTGAACAACACGAACGAGATTTTTTCCTACGGGCCACAAACGCCCACGCTCATTTCTTACGACAAGCTGCGCTACCGGCTGTTGCCCTACATTTACTCTCTGGCCTGGCGCGTTACCAGCGACGACTACACGATGATGCGCCCGCTCATTATGGACTGGCGGACAAATGAGAAGGTGCGCGCGATCGGCGACGAGTTTCTCTTCGGCCCGGATATCCTGGTGAATCCCGTCACCGAAGAAGGCGCAAAGGAGCGCAGCGTATACCTGCCGCCTGCGGCTGCCTGGTACGATTTCTGGACGGGCGCAAAGCTCCCCGGCGACAACCGCATTGATGCGCAGGCCCCACTCAACCGGATTCCCCTGTACGTAAAGGCAGGATCGATTTTGCCGCTTGGTCCGGAGATTCAGTACGCAACTGAGCAGCCCAACGCGCCAATAACCTTGCGCATCTACCGCGGCGCAGACGCCGACTTCACGCTTTATGAAGACGAGGGCGATACATACGACTACGAAAAGAACGTTTATGCCACTGTTCCTCTGCACTGGGATGAAGCGAGTTCGACGCTGACCATCGGCGCGCGACAGGGACAGTATCCAGGAATGCCGGCCGCTCGGACGTTTCAGGTGGTTCTGGTGGACGAAACCCACGGAACGGGCGCGCAGCCGCAGAACGACAAGGGGCGCGCGGTGCGGTATGACGGTTCGGTTCTGAAAGTGGACTTGAGGTGAGCGAACTCGTCGAGGACAATGAGGGGCTCGATCATTCGGCGACACCGGACGGCCTGCGCCTGCTGTCACAGCTTATGCGGGAAAGGCAAGTGCGGCGGGAACAATGAAGTCCCGCCACGCTTGCCTCGAGTTTGTTTGAGCTTCAGTCGCCTGCCATCAGCAACTGATCCTTTTCTTCGATGGAGGTGTTGGCGTCCTTATCGTACGAGTGGCCGGTAAGCAGACCAACGACAAACAGCCCGAGGATTGCGGCGCCCGCAGCGAAGAGAATATCGCCGGGCACGCGCATCCAGCGCAGTAGCTGCATCGACGGAGTCTGTAGGAACTCAGCCGAACGCGCGTACCACGTGCCGCGCTGAATGGATGCTGCCGCTTGCAGAATGCCGATGGGAAACATGCTCAACACAACCATCAGGCTGAGCCCGATGTTGAGGAGCCAGAACGCCCACTTGAGCGGAAGCTCCTTCCATTGCACGCCCGGACGAACCGCGCGCAGGCAAAAGAGCGTCAGACCGAGCCCTAGCATTCCGTAGACGCCGAAGAGCGCGGTGTGGCCGTGAACTGGAGTGAGGTTGAGGCCCTGCATGTAGTAGAGCGCGACCGGAGGATTGATGAGGAAGCCAAAGAGACCGGCGCCAACCATATTCCAGAAGGCAACAGCGACGAAGAAGTAGATGGGCCATTTGTAGTTGGCCACCCATGGGCTCTTGTTATTACCTCCGCGCGCGAGACGAATGTTCTCCCACGCTTCGTAGCCGACCAGCGTGAGTGGCACAACTTCCAGGGCGCTGAAGACTGCGCCCAAGGCGATGACCAGCGGCGTCGAGCCTGCGAAGTAAAGGTGATGAAAGGTGCCGATGATGCCTCCGGCGAGGAAGATGGTGGTCGAAAAGAGCACTGCTCGCGTGGCCGAACGAATCTCGAGCAGGTTGAGCCGCGTAAAGAGGAAAGCAATCACGACGGTGGCAAAAACTTCAAAGAAACCTTCGACCCAAAGGTGAACCACCCACCAGCGCCAGTATTCTGCAGTAACCAGCTCGCTGCGCTGCCCATACATGAGGCCGGCGGCGTAGAAGAGCGGAATGGCGATGCTGGAAATGAGGAACAGGATCATCAGCGGGCGGCTCTCGCTGCTCCGGACAAGCGCGGGCTTGAGCGAGCGAACCATCAGGAAAAGCCAGAGCACGAGACCAACGAATAGCAGAATCTGCCAAAAGCGGCCGAGGTCGACGTATTCGTAACCCTGGCTGCCGAACCAGAACCATAGATTGCCGAGCTTCTGCTCGATGCCCATCCACTCTCCGGCGAGCGAGCCGGCGACGACCAGCACGAGCGCGCCGAAGAGCACATTCACGCCGAGGCGTTGGCCCTTGGGCTCATGACCGGTAACAGCAGGACCGACGTAGAGGCCTGTGGCGAGCCACGATGTCGCAATCCAGAAGATAGCCAGTTGCAGGTGCCATGTACGTGTTACCGCGTAAGGCAGAATTTTGTCGAGAGGAATGCCGTAGAATCCGCCGCCTTCGACACCGTAATGCGCCGTAAGCACACCCATGAGAATCTGCACGCCCCACAACGCGACAACTACAAAGAAGTACTTCATGGTGGCGCGCTGACTGGGCGTGGGCTTGAGACTCAGGAACGGATCCTTGTCGGGAAACGCAGGATGAAAATCGGTCTTTTCCTGAGCGGCATACCACCACACCAGGGCGCCGATGCCCGCAAGCAGAAGAACAAAACTTAGAATGCTCCACAGCACTGCCGACGGCGCCGGTTGATTGGCAACCAGAGCCTCGTGCGGCCAGTTGTTGGTGTAAGTGATGGTAGAACCGGGGCGATCGGTGTGCGCAGCCCAGGCTGTCCACCAGAAGAAGGCGGCCATCTCCTGCTGCTTCACCGGGTCGGTGAGCGAGCCCGCCGGAATGGCATACTCCACCCGGCCAGCGCTGAAGACATTTGCATAATAAGCCGCAAGCTGGTGGAAGGCCGCAGCCACGTCGTCGCTGACAAGAATGCGGTTTGTCGCCGCGTCATAATTGTTATGGCGCATCTCGCGAATAAGCCGCGCTTTGAGCACAGCCTGCTGGTCGAGGCTCAGAGATGCAAAGTTTGCACCGCCCTCGCGCTGCGCCCACGCATCCAGAAGAATCAGGCACTCGCGATGCAGCCAGTCCGCGGTCCAGTCGGGAGCAACATAAGCGCCGTGGCCCCACACGGTGCCAATCTCCTGACCGCCAATCGACTGCCACACATTCTGACCGTCGGTGATCTGCGAGCCCGTGAAAAGAAGCTTCCCGCTCGCTGTGTATACGTCCGGCAGCGGCGGCGCCTGGCTGATCATTTTCCGTCCAACACTTCCGAGGACAGCAAACGAACCGACAAGAACAATGGCCAGCGCTACCCAATAACGTCTATAGGACATGAGTCCTCCTCACGAATGAATGCGAATTTGCAATGTTGCGGTGCAACTCATCAAGGCCACACTACCGGTTGGAGTGGAACAATGCAGGAACTTATGTCACAAGTTGGAGAACCGATTCTTCTTAATCTTGCAGGCTGTTCGCTTCCGTGGCATGTGATTTGAATCACATGACAGAATCGCCTTGCAGCAGAAACTCTCAGGGACCTGACGTGACGGTCGCTTATGCGATTTCAGGAAAGATGCTGTGCCCGCGCGCGAAGGTCATGATCAGTTGCAGCGCGAACAGCAATACAGCGCTAAGCTCCAGGCAGCCTGAAATCGGCAATAATCTCCAGGGAAATTGCGCAATTCCCTCGTAGGCAAGCGGCTCCATGCTGACGCGGAGAGTACAGCCCACCAGCAGCAGAAGAAGCGTGACAAACATCAGCCCACGGCTCCACAACGCGCGCACACCCGCAAAGTGCGGCAGAATGCGCGGCCCCACAGTCATGACCATCATGGCCGCAAAGCCAACGGTCAGCGCGTGTCGCGACCCGCCCCAGATGCCGCCGCGAACGTCGGCGACTGCAGCCCAGATGCCCAGCAGCGAAGCGAGAATCGACCACGCGTACGCAACGCGCAGGAATACCGGGAAGCTGCTGTGAATTCCTATGATCTTTGCCGGGCGCTGAGCTATGGAGAACACTCGAATGGCAATCGCAGCAAGAATCGCTGCGGCGGCGAGGATTATCGTGGCCGGCAGTGTTTGCGCAGCCATGCCCAGAATGACGCCGACGACATCGAGGGCAACAGCGGTTTGAAGCATCCGGCCGCGCACCGGCTTTACGCCCAGGAAGATCGGTAACCAACGTGCGCTGAATCCCCACACGAGCGGAGCCAGAAATCCCCAACCCAGCAGCACCAGATACCGCTGATCAAAACCGTGGCTAAGCGCTGGAGCCAATCCCGCCAGCGCCAACCGCACCTCGATTGCGAAATTGATGGCGATCGCGAGAAAGAGCGCGGCATTACTCACAAGCACCGTCTGCATCCACGGCTCGATACGCGGCTTGCCCTTCCGCGCACTGTTTTCATGCGCCTGCGCAGACAGCTTATGCTGTCTGGCCGCATAAAGGAAAAGCAGAACAGCCGCAAACTCCAGCGCACCGGACAGCGGCAGCGTGACGCGCCACTGCCACAGATAGGCGCCGGCCAGCCAGTGCAGCGTGAGCCCAGTGGTCCACAGCATCCAGCAGGTAATGGGCAGCCGCCCCCGGTTGGCGCGCGTCTGCGGTTGCGAATAAAAGCCGATGCCAAGCACAAAGCTGCCGATCCAGCCGAAGACCTGCGAATGGCCATGCGCCTGAATCCAAGCAGGCGACAATCCGTTCAAGCCATGATGCGCAGTAATCAGCAGCAAATTTGTGAATCCCAGAATCGTGCCGGGTAAAACCATGAAGAAAATGCCTGTTGCGATCCAAATGCGGAACAACAAACTCTTACGGCGCTCGGCAGCAGCCAAGGCAGGCCGCTCCGTCACCGTACCGTCATGAAAAGAACCCGTCTCAATGAGTGTTGTGGGCATTGCTTCTCTCCGCTCACGGAATCAAGCGTAGAGGCCGGCCTGTCGCGCGCGCAGTGACTTTAGTCGCGCCCGGCTAGAAATGCTACGAGCTGCTGTCGAGAATCGCCGTCAGTCCGGGCAGATCGAGCACGGTGATGTGGCGCGCTTCTACTTGAACCAGGCCTTCCGCCTGAAGGCGCATCAAGTTTCGGGAAACCAGCTCGCGCACGGTTCCCAGTTGATGCGCCAACTCCTGATGGGTTCCAGGAAGCTGGATCTGGATACCTTCCCCAACGGGCTTTCCTTCGGTCTGCGCCAGGCGCACCAGTACGGATGCGAGCCGCTGCCGCACCGTGGCAAATGAGAGCTCTTCGATAATCCCTACCAGGCGGCGCAGGCGCGCGCCTATAACGGCCAGCATTTTCAGTGCGACCTCGGGATGAGCGAGACAGAAACTGCGAAAATCGTTGCGGGAAACGAACAAAATCTCTGAATCTTCGATGGCGCTGACAGACGCGGGATAAGGAGCGCCGTCGAAGACCGGCAGCTCCGCTACTGAACCGCCAGGGCCTTCAACCGCCAGCACTTGCTCGCGTCCGCTGATAGAGCTCTTGAAGATGCGCAGTTTACCGCTCACGATGATATGCAGACCCTTGCATGCATCGCCTTCAGAAAAAAGCATCTCGCCCTGCGCATAATGCTTGCGCACCGCGTGGCGGGCAAGGAGACGCAGCTCTTCCGGCGACAGGCTTGAAAAAAGGGCAGCGGCTCCAAGCGCAGAAGCAACGTTTTCTGTTTGAGGCATCGGCAATATTTTAACCAACTGAACCAGGCAGTGACTTTAGTCGCAGCATGGCTGCGTCTGTCTTGCGTAAGTTCGACTTCAGGAGATACATATGGCCACGCCTGAAACCACCGTCCGCGATATCGCCATTCAGCACCCTGCTTCGATCCGCGTCTTCGAACACTTCGGCATTGATTACTGCTGCGGCGGCCGCAAGCCGCTCGCTGAGGCATGCGAAGAGCGCGAACTCAATCTTGAAACCGTTCTTGCGGCCATAGAAAAAGCCGCCGGCGGCAGAACCGAACAAACGCCCGATTGGGCGCGGGCAAAGCTTGAGACCATCTGCAGCCACATTGTGGAAGCACATCACGCCTACATCCGCGCTGAATTACCACGCCTTGAAATGCTGGCGCAGAAAGTCGTCTCGCGCCACGGAGCAACACATCCTGAGCTCGGACAAATACAGGAGCTCATCCGGTCGCTTGGAGAAGAGCTATTGGAACACCTCAACAAGGAAGAGGCTGTGCTCTTTCCTTACGTAACCAAACTCGAGCGCAACCTGGCCAGCTGCGGCCCTCGTCCGCTTGGCTGCTTTGGTGCTGTACGCAATCCGATCCGCGCAATGATGGCTGAGCATGACGCTGCCGGCGAGACCATGGCCCGCATACGTGGCCTGAGCGGAGAATTTACGCCGCCCGAAGGAGCATGCCCCACATATCGCGGCTTCTATCAGACGCTCTCAGAGTTCGAGAAGGATCTGCACCGGCACGTGCATCTTGAAAACAACATTCTCTTTCCGCGCGCCATCGAGCTCGACGAAGATTGTGCGTAGATGCAGGCGTCTGTCGAGGAACTTGTCTCCATGGGTAGCAGCTAGCAAGAAGGCTACTCGTTTGCTTATCAGGGGTCCAGTCGCGGAGCTGCCGACGCTGACGGCCTTCTCCAGATTTTCCGGATGGAGCGGATAATCCAACGAAAGGCGAGCAGCGCACAAGCCAAAAGCGCGAGGGCAATTCCAGCCCCTGCCCAGGGATGTTGCGTTGCGAGCCAGCTGATGCCAATAGCGGCAGCATCCCCGGTTGTGCTCAAGGCGATGTTTGAGAGCGGCTCGGGACTGGGGGTCACGGCCGCCCGGACGGCTGTCTTCGATCCATGCGCGACGAAAGCAATTGCAGCGCCCGCGATGGCGGCGAGCAGTTTCATTTCCGGAGATAGGTGGGAGGTAGCCTGATAGGCGAGCAGCGCCGCGACCGGGAGCCGGATAAACGTATGCAGCGCATTCCAGATCAGGTCGAGGCCGGGGATCTTGTCGGCGACAAACTCAGCGGCGAACATCACTCCGCTGGCGCCAATCACCCACCAGTTGCCAAGGGCCTCAAGCCCTGGAGGCAGAACCGCCCAATGCGTGTGGGCGAGCAGTCCCAGCGTCAGAACCGTTGCGTAAACATTGAGGCCAGCCGCAAAGCTTGCAGCGATAACGAGCGCGGCGACATTGGCCGGAGTAAAGATGTCATGCGGATTACCTATAAAAATGGCCATGCGGATTACCCACGCCTGACAAAGAAGGACCCATTGAGCGCGCGTCAGCGGTTCACCCAGCGTCCTCGATATACGCGATAGCCGCCGTCGTAACGCTGGTATCGGGGTGGTCGCCACATGTACCCCGGATGAGGTGGCCGCGCCCATCGCCCTGGCCGCCACACCCAGCCGCCACCGGCCCAGTCGTAATATCCGTCCGTCCACACCCAGCCAGGGCCAGGAGCAACCCCGACCGGGCCAAAGGCACGCATCGGTGGCGGACCGACGGTCACGCCTGAATAGAAGGTGAAGGCGGCGTGCTC
>JASIJX010000505.1 GCA_030049955.1 Acidobacteriaceae bacterium | reverse complement strand
TGCAGGCGTTTGTGGTGTATCCCGAGGTGAGCCAGAAGGCGCCGGTGATCGTGATGGTGCACGAGATCTTTGGGCTGAGCGACTGGGTGCGCAGCATGGCCGACGACCTGGCGGCGCAGGGCTATATCGTGATTGTGCCCGATCTGCTTTCAGGCACGGGGCCGAATGGCGGCGGAAGCAGCGCGTACCCGGATCAGGACGCGCGGGTGAAGGCCGTTTCGGGGCTGAACGCTGACAACGTGATGGCTGACCTGAATGCCACGGCCGATTTCGCGAAGAAAATACCGGCGGCGAATGGAAAGCTGGCAGTGATCGGATTCTGCTGGGGCGGCGGGAAATCGTTCCAGTTTGCAACAGTGAGGCATGATCTGAGCGCAGCGTTTGTGTTCTACGGGTCGCAGCCGGAGAATCTTGGCGCCATTACCGCGCCGGTGTATGGCTTCTATGCCGGTAATGACGCGCGCATCACGTCTACTGTCCCCGCAACCAAAAAGGCCATGCAGGATGCGGGAAAGAGCTACGGCCCGGTGGTGTATGAAGGTGCCGGGCACGGGTTTATGCGGATGGGTGTTGATCCAGGAAATACGAATCCGGCCAACGAGGCTGCACGCAAGGAAGCCATGGAGCGGCTGGAGACGCTGCTGAAGGGAATGTGAAGCAGGGTATTGGCTGTTTGCCGGTTGCAGGTTTACCTTTCGCACCTGTTGCTCTGCGATATAGTCATTGCGTATCAGATTTGCCCGGGAGGTATTTCTGCTTGTCTAAGCGAGGTCACTCGATGAAACAGGTTTCCGTCATAAGCTGTCTTTTCCTGGCGTCTCTGGCGACGCCGGCGGCCATGGCGCAGCACGCCAAGCTGCTGGTGGCGCAAAAAGGCGAGCGCGCGCTCGCGATCGTGGATCCCGCCGCCGGCAAGATCGTCGCCGACGTTGCCGAGAATGGCGTGACCGGCCACGAAGTTGCAGCCTCGCCCGACGGGCGCCTGGCTGTGGTGCCCATCTACGGCAACTCTGGCGTAGGCAAGCCGGGCACCGACGGCAGCAACATCGTTTTCATCGATCTCGCGACACGCAAGATCGTGGGCAATGTCACGTTCGACCATGGAGTGCGCCCGCATTGTCCGCGCTTTAACCCAGCCGATGGCCTGCTCTACGTCACCACCGAACTCAATCACACCGTCACAATCATCGATCCGAAAACATTCGAGATCGTGGGCAGCATCCCGACTGGCCAGCCGGAGAGCCACATGCTGATCCTGTCGCATGACGGCGCGCGCGGCTACACGGCCAACGTAGAACCAGGCACAGTCTCGGTGCTCGACATCAAAGCTCGCAGGCTCATCAAGGTGATTCCCATCTCCGGCGAGACGCAGCGCATCGCCATCTCCAACGACGATCGCTGGGTATTCACGGCCGACCAGAAGCAGCCGCGGATTGCGGTGATCGACGCGCGCACGCTCACGGTCGCGCGGTGGGTACCGCTCGACGGCTATGGCTACGGCAGCGCGCCCACGCAGGACGGACGCTGGCTGTTGATGCCTATTCCGGACAAGGATGTTGTAGACGTGGTTGACCTGAGAACCATGCGGGTGGCGCACCGAGTCGAGCTGGGCGCGGACGCCGATCCGCAGGAAGTGCTCGTTGCGCCAGACGGCCGCACAGCCTATGTCTCGTGCACACGTAACAACACCGTGGCGCAGTTCGATTTGACCACCTGGAAGGTGATCCGCCGGATATCGACCGGCCGGGGGACAGACGGGCTGGGCTGGGCGCGCGGCGAATGAAAACAGGCGGTCCGCGGTAAAATAAGAGTTGGCCCTGCCCTCGAGGCGCGGCGCGATTCACATGGCTGCGCGCAAGAAATCCGCGAAACTGCTGCACTGCCCGACATGCGGCGCCCTGGTCCGGCTGGGGGATGAAGAGTTCCCGTTTTGCAGCGACCGTTGCCGTAAGATCGACTTGGGCAAATGGGCGATGGGTGTGTACAAGATCAGTTCTCCAGTTCTCGATCCGGAAGTTCTCGAGGACCTTGGCGGCAGCGGCCAGCGCCGGGGCGAAGGATCGCATGACGACTGAGCAGGCTTCTGATGAAGTCCCGAACCAAGCCTCGGACCAAGCTTTGGATCAAACTTCGGATCGAAAATCGGATCGAAATCCAGGTCAAGCCTCGATTGACCGGCCCTTAATGGTTCCACCGCAAAGAGAACAGCAAAAAAGATCGCGGTGGGCCTTTCTGGTAGCGACTTTTTGCGGGATCGGCTATATGAAGCCGGGGCCCGGCACGTGGGCCTCAATGGCTACGGTGCTGCTGTGGTTGTTTGCGTCGTGGGCTTTGGGCTTGGACTCGCATTGGGGACCGCATGGCGCATGGTTGCTGCTCGCGGCGGGGATTGTGTTCAGCCTGGTGGCCGGCATACCTGCGGCGGGTGTGGCTGCGCGCGAAAGCGGGCAAGAAGATCCTGGTTTTGTAGTGATCGATGAAGTTGCCGGACAGTGCATTGCGCTGCTCGGCTGCCCAACTGACTGGGCGCATGCGCTTATTTGCCTGGCGCTGTTTCGTATCTTCGACATCACCAAGCCATATCCGGTGCGCAAGCTCGAAGAGCTGAGCGGTGGCTGGGGCATCGTCTTCGACGATGTGGCTGCTGGCCTGTATGCTTTTGGTATCGCCGCGCTTGTGCGCGTCTGGTATTGAAAATGGCTCGTAGCTCGCCCCAACCCGCTCCGGAATCTGCGCCAATGCCGCGCATTGCCGATATTGCGCCGTTGGCGGCGCTGCCTTTTGGCGAAGTGGAAATGACGGGCACGAACCTGGGTCCGCACGCGTTCGGGCCGCCGACTGTGGCCGTTGACGGCGTTGCTGCGCAGGTGGTGATGAGCCGGCCGGAGCGGCTTGCGTTCCGAGTGCCGGAGCGAGCGACGACGGGAATGGTGGAGGTGCGCAGCCCCGCGGGGATGAGCAACACGGTGCCGCTGCGCGTGGCGCGGCAGCTTACCGACGGACTGCACCCGGTAACGAGCCCAGCGGTGAGCCGCTCGGGAATGATCTACGCCACCATCTCTGGCCAGCGAGGAAAGCAGACGCCGGTTTCCGTAGTGCGCGTCAGTCCGGACGGCCGCGGGACGCCGTTCGTGACCGGCATCCTGAATGCTACGGGGTTGGCGTTCAACGCAGACGGCGATCTGTTTGTGACCTCGCGTGCGGAGGGCAACGTGTACCGCATCGACGCGGCCGGCGAGTCAACCGTGTATGCCGAGGGCATGGGCGTGGCGACCGGGTGCGTCTTCGACCGCGAAGGCAATCTGTTTGTCGGCGACCGTAGCGGGACGGTGTTCAAGATCAACCCGCAGCGGCAAATCTTTGTGCATGCCACGCTGGAGCCGAGTGTGGCCGCCTATCACATGACTGCGGACGCAGAGGGCCGGCTGTATGTGACGGCGCCATCGCTCTCATCAAACGAAGCGATCTGGTTGATCGACCCGAACGGCGATACCCGGGCTTGGTTTCGCGGGCTGGGCCGCCCGCAGGGACTGGCGCTCTCGCGCGAGGGCGATGTGTACGTGGCGGCGTGCTTCAAGGGCCAGCGGGGAGTGGTGCGCGTGACGAGCAAGGGCGAAGCATCGCTGGTGCTGGCAGGCGTAAATCTTGTTGGGGTGGCGTTTTCGCCGCTTGGCACTGCCGTTCTGGCAACGCACGAGGCCGTTTATGATGTGGATTTGGGCGTCGAGGGGATGGAACTGTATTAGCTGACAGCCTACAGCTAATAGCCGACAGCTTTCAGCTATCGACTTTGAGTTTGGGGCTGCGGCGACTGCTCGCTGTCTGTTGTTAGCTGTTTGCTGTCTGCTATTCACTTTTCTTATGAAATCCGAGATTATCGCAGTCGGCTCTGAGATGCTTACGCCGTACCGGCACGATTCGAACTCGCTCTATTTGACGGAAAAGCTAAACGAGATCGGCGTGCTGGTGGGTTTCAAGACGGTGGTGGGTGACCGGCGCAGGGACCTGGTGAATGCGATGCGCACGGCGCTAGGGCGCGTGGACGCGGTGATCCTGATGGGCGGCCTTGGCCCGACGGAAGACGACCTGACGCGGGAAGCGGTTGCAGAGACGCTGGGACTGACGCTGCGCCGCGATGCAACGCAAGTTGCCGCGCTGCACGCACGCGCGGCCTCGTGGCGGATCTCGATGCCGCAGAACAACCTGAAGCAGGCCGACGTGCTGGAGGGCGCAACCCTGCTGCCGAATCCGAACGGCAGCGCGCCGGGCCAGTGGCTGGACACAAGCTTTGACGGCTACCGCAAGCTAGTGATGTTGCTGCCCGGGCCGCCGCACGAGTGCCGGCCGATGTTCGATGCCGAGTGTTTGCCACGGCTACGCGAGGTGGCTCCGAAGCGCGCCATTGCCACGCGCACACTGAAGGCGGCGATGATTCCAGAGTCGCAGGCCGACAAGATTCTGGCGCCGATCTACACGACTTATCAGGATGTGGAGACGACTATCCTGGCGCACACTGGCGACCTGCAACTCACGTTGATCTGCGCCAAGCCCACGCTCGAAGCGGCGCAGGAGCGCGTAGACGAACTGGCCGGACGCATTGAAGAGGCGCTGGAAGACTGGCTCTACTCTTCGCAGGGTGACTCGCTGGAGCAGATCGTTCTCTATTACCTGGGGCTGCGGCAGGCGACCCTGGCCGTGGCGGAAAGTTGCACAGGCGGCATGGTAGCGCAGCGCATCACATCGGTGCCCGGCAGCTCGCGCTCGTTTCTGGGCGGGGCCGTAGTCTACTCGGACACGCTCAAATCGGAGTTCGCCGGCGTTCCTGCAGAACTGATTGCGCAGCATGGCGCCGTGTCGGCAGAAGTGGCAGAGTCGCTCGCAAACGGCATCCGCTTGCGTGCGGGCACGAC
>JASIJX010000504.1 GCA_030049955.1 Acidobacteriaceae bacterium | reverse complement strand
CTTCCTATCCTCTTTATTGTCTCCTCTTAGAAAATCCTCCGGTTTCCGGGTGGAATCGAGGATTGCGCATCCTCCAAGGCCACATGATGCTGGCGCATTTCGCTGTTCAACGGGTGATTGTTTCCGCCGAATGGCAGACCGATGAAGAGTGCCGGCGCGTCGCCCGTGGACATCTATATCGCACCAGCCTTCCCTTGAAGCATGTTACGCGGACTCTCAACACAAGTGACCAGATAAATCCCTACGAAGATCTGCTCGTATCGATAATCAGACCCGACCGAATGCGTGAAGAGTTTGCCAATGATCTCTGGACGTATCGCACTAAGGTTCCGGAGCAGAATCACAAGCTACGCGACGATGTCAGAGACGTTGCAGCTTTGCTGGAATGGGGTCTGAGAGGGTCCTATGATCCCGAACCAAGGAAGCTCTCCGGCCAGGTCGGAGGATCCGAATCTCCTGAACCGGAAACCCCTCCAGATTCGGGAGATGGAAATCGTCAGGCGGACCAAACAGGTTTCCATTCTTCTCCTGCCAATCAGACAGAGACGGATAGGCAGCAGCGTGTCGGGCTGGGCCCTGAGGCTATCTTTGAAGTATCCGGAGATAACGACGACGAAGATTTTGAGGAGAATGACGGAGGAGATGGTACTCCGCGGCGCAAAGGGACAGGCATCAGCCGATACACGCGGAACAAGCCGAATCCCGAGTTGAAATCGCAGATTTTGGCGACCGGGGATCATCCCGGAAACTATCTTTTCACTAGCTCGATTGACCTTTCGGAAGACGATCGCGGCGTTTGCCTGGATAGGGGCGGATGGCGGGAAATGCGGAACCAATATCTGCCCTGGTCTTTGAATGAATTGGCGGACGAGGAACTTGCCGATGCATGGCTCAAGCTCAAGGAGAGTGCAAACAGCGGAGATCCGGAATCCGTCGAAATCTTTGCACTCGCGAACGTTTTGCTCTGGACGGGTCGCATGCCTAAGGAGGTTCTTCCCCTCGAAATCATTGCCGACGCAAGCGATCCGAGCGGCGATTTGTGGTTCCATTTACCTTCCGGAATTTCATCGCCGTCGTCCGCTGAATGGCGAATTCGGGCGCTGCCCTTGCCGTTTTCTGAGGCCCTGCGGAAAACACGAGCCCAACGGATCGGCGCTCGATCCTGCGTCCCGGTTTTCGCGCTGCCGGACTATGCGGGGGTAGAAGACATTCTTCGGCCTCATATTGCTCGCCAACTGGACACGGGTTTGACCTGGCTAAATATACGAATCTTTCAGGAAAATGCCGCTTATTACCAGACGCTTCTAAAGGATAGGCTGGCGGCACGCCCCGGCGAAAGGTCCACCAACCTTTTCGAACGTGTAACACTCGACCGCATCGGGTACATGCTGTTCCAAAGGATCGTCGATTTGACCGGAGGGGATCTTGTCGCCGCTGCACTCATCACCGGAAGAGATGTTGATATTGCCAGAGACGACCGGTTTTACGCATCGCCATCGGTCACAAGCCTGCGGACGATATATCGGGAAGCTGTAGCGAGCATACTGCAGGAGCTGACTGCTCTTGGATGCAAGATGATAGAGCATAGGGTCATCGAATCAGATACGCATGGAGCATCAGTGGGGAGCCGGCTCTGTCCATCAGTCGAGAGTGTCAAGCAAGCGATCACAAAGATTAGAGTCCAAATAGAGACAGAATCGCAGGGTGACAGCTCGCAGGAACGCCTTCCCGACTGGATCGAACGCGACAATCTATATTGCCTTTATTCCCTGCTGGTTGTGGGATGGGTGGTGGGTTTCCGCGCCATTGAGGAACCCTTCATTTATCCCGACGAGGTCGATCAGACGTCTGGGATGTCTAGTTTTCAAGATAAGGGGCCGATTGATCGCGCAAAATCGCGCCTAGTGCGTCTACCCAGTTTTGCTCTTGACCAGATCAATGCGTTTTGCGATCACTTGCTGACGACAATATCGCCTCGCCTTGGCAAGATCAAGATGGCAGGCCGGCCATTCTTCTTGGATGACAGCCTGGTGATCTCGAAGGCCTTACCATCTACGATTGAGACAATCCTGAACAGGTTTCTGCAGCTTCCGATAAACGCGTCGCGCCATTTCGGCAGAACGGAATTGATCGAACGCGGGATCTGTCCCGAGTATGTCTCTGCCTGGCTCGCTCATTTCTTCCGGGGCGAAGAACCGTGGGGCAAATTCTCTACATTTCGTTTTACTGACTACTGCGAATTCATGGAAAGGGACTTGGCGGCGATCCTCCGGGAACTCGGCTTTGCGCCTATTAAAAATGATGGAACTTCAATCGCTGAATACGTGCCAGAAGTCGAACATTTTCGCAGACGCAAAAAGCCTATACCTAAGCCGGCGAGAACAGCGGAAGACGCTGCCTCATTTGCTCCAATTCCTGACCGAACATGACTCCCGGTTTGGACGCGTTCTGGTCGGTGACGAAGCCGGACCCTGGGACGCGCAGGACGTGCGGACGCTTGAAACGCGAATTCTCGATCATTGTGAGGACGACGAGGCACGGGAGTTTCTTCGGCTTCTCAGAAAAGCGGCTCTTCGCTGGTCCAGCGTGAACCGGATTACAGTCGAGCTCCCCCGCATTCCAGTGCCGCCTTACCGGTATAAAAACCCATTCAGTGGGGATGTCGCAGCGGCGCTCAGAGACTATAACCAGGCCAAAGATCTGCTTGCAGGTTGGGTCGAAGCTCTGCATCGGGAAGATGATTCAGGCGGCGGTAGGAGAAGTCTATCGCATCTGAATGCACTCGTCCTGTCCGCCGTTCTCCATGGAGGTCTGCTCAGCGGCGCATCCCTGGCGGCACTTCTGCGTGCAATTCCGGAGATGAAGGAGCGGACGTTGATTGTTGACGGACAGCTCCACGTAGAGCTGTCCCTAAGCTGGAATGGATTCGCGAATTCGGAACTTCGGCGCTGGCAACCGGATCCATTAACAGCGATGCTTTGGGCCCGAACCGCTGCTAATACGGTCAAGGATTTTCTCACGCCTGAAATAAAGCCCTCCGGCGAGAAAAAGCCTTCGGACGCTACCATCTTCAAACGCTTCGGAAAACAATTCCGTACCTTCCTGAAAGCCGAACAGATATCTGGCCTTAAGGGACTGGAATCCGTGCTGCAGGCCAGCTACATCGTGGCCCACACGCAGATTTCTCCCATCTTGGCCCGATACGCGAGCCGGGAAATCATTTCGCATTCGCTGACCCGCCCCGCCCTGAATCGGTTTACGAAATCGCGGGTTCCGAGCCACACACTTGCACCGGCGTCGGACTTCGCGAACAACGAAACGATCACCAACCAGCCCCGGCGGAAACGATCAGATGATCCGCTTTGGCTGCAAACCGTCCTGGACAGGATTGAGGATAGCGAAGCGAAACAGGGGCTCGGTCGGCTGAGCAAAGATTCCGAGCAGCTACTTGTGAGAGTTTTCGCGGACTTCGCTCTTTGGTTCCTCTCCGTCAACTCGCCATCCGGAAAGAAATACACGGCAAAGGCAGCAATAGGACTGGTCGGAGTTCTCGGGCGCTATCTTGGTCCATTTCTTGAGGACGTGAATCCAATTGGGCAGGACGCCGAATCGATGACGGAACTCTACTGGCAGGCAATGGAGGCTACCGGCCCCGCGTCATTCAACCGCACACTCAAAGGCGACCTTTCCCGTGCTATGCGTGAATTTGACCGTTACCTGTCGGAATCCCGAGAGCCCGGTGAGGGCCCGAAACCGAAGTTCCCATGGTTCCCCACTGGACTGGCCGATGTCGATGCAAATCCAATCTCTCACGATGACTACCATAGACTGCTGACGCGGATTGAGCAGGAATGGCCGGACGACGAGCCTTGGGAGAGGCGAGAGATCGCGTGGCTTCTTGTGGTTCTGGGATTTCGCTGCGGTTTGCGTCGGCTGGAAGCCTTGTACCTGCAGGTACAGGATGTACTTGTCAGAGGCCGTGGCGACCTGATCGTCCGCCCAACTCAAAAACGCAAACTCAAATCGCCGAATGCCAAACGCCGTATCCCGATGGGAGTGCTTTTGACGGAAGGTGAATTCGAGAGACTCCGGAAGTGGAAAGAGCACAGATTAAGCAATACCGCAGTCGGTCCAATGGACTGCCTCTTTGGAATAGCGGAACGCGATCTCAATCCGGTATCCGAAAAGATATTTAATAGGATTAATCAGCTTATGAGGTCTGCGGATACGCCAGACAGCGGCGAAGAACATTTTCATCAACTCCGTCACGGATTCGGCACATGGATGTTTCTCGCTCTCCTGTTTGCGGACCAGGAGTGCGTGCCAGTTCTATTTCCGCAGCTGAAAGAAACCAACGAGTGGTTGTCGAAATGCGCGAAGTTGAAGGCGGCGCTCTTCCGGCACACGTATCCCACGCGCAAATACGCGTTCCTGCTCGCGCGTTTACTCGGTCATAGCTCACCAGGCACTACGCTTGAGAATTACGTACATGTGGCCGATTATTTGCTCTCTGTATTCTTGTCGGACTCCGAACTGATGCGGCCCGATCCGGCATTGGTCAGGAATTACTGCGGCCTGCCGGATTCAACTTGGCGATACTGGGAGGCTCACAGCGGAATAAATTCAATTCCGGTTCGACTCTGGAGCGGCCGAAATCGCGGATCGATGGTGCGGCCCAGTAGAACAAAATTGGAGCCCGGTCGGGACGGATCCCAGAAGAATGCAGAGCAATTGGGTTGATCGAACCTGGGACTTTCTCTCTACCGGCAGGCAACGTTGAATGAGCATAAGCTTGCCCTGAATTGCGGAATTGCTTATTCAATGTTCGGAATTACGTCTGCCTTTGCATTGGGAATGTTGAATTAATCAAAGTACTTTCGCAGACGGAAAGTCGGTCCGATTTGCGCGATCGCCAAGCAGGTCGTGCGCTCACGCATCGTACTCTTACACATGAGTTCTGATTTAATTCGCGAATCGCACTGCCATTTCAGGCAGCAGGTCTTCGAATCATTTTCAGGGAATGCGCCGGGATAACTGCACTCGTGCGCAACCTGAATACAGTTCTATCGGCTGTATTCAGGTTGTCATTTGTGGTTGTAGCCTGTAGTTTTTTGTTCAAAAATCAAGGATGCCAATCGTCTCGAACCGGTATCAGGTACCCAAATATAAGAATGGGCTGACTCGTAGCATATTGCGGCATTTGCCGGGAGATTATCGGCTATGCATCTGATAATAAAGGATAATAATCAGATCTTGATCCCGTTCATTCTCGAGATCCCTGGGCGGTGTCAACGAGTGGCGGAACCGCCCCCTGGTGGGTGATTTTCCCTATGTGTTCCTTGATGGGCTGTGGCTGAAGCACAGCTGGGGCGGCGAGGTAAAGAACGTCTCAGTGCTTGTGGCTATCGGCGTCGCGCAGAGCGGCTATCGGGAGATTCTGGGCGTCAGTGAGGGCTCCAAGGAAGACAAGGCGAGCTGGGCAGCCTTTCTGCGCGAACTGAAGGACCGTGG
>JASIJX010000065.1 GCA_030049955.1 Acidobacteriaceae bacterium | reverse complement strand
TCGATCTGTTCACGCCGATTTTTGCCGTCAGCCGCATCGCCGGCTGGGCCGCGCACGTCATCGAGCAGCTCGACGACAACCGGCTCATCCGCCCGCGCGCCGAGTACATCGGGCCGGTCTATCCGTCGCCCTATATTCCGCTGGGCGAGCGGAGGTAAGAGTGCTCAGCTTTTTGGAAATCGATGTAAAATGAAGATACTATGGCGCGCTTTGTAAAGCTCACTGCTCCTATTCCTTCCCTGGAGGAGTTCGGGAGAAGCTTGGGGATTCGGAAGGACAGGCGGGAATCTCTTAGCCCAGTTTTTGTGGAGCGGCGCTCAGACGGGGATTATGCGGTCCGGCGCCTGAATTCTGAACGGGCTTCCGATATCTTGCCCACCCAGAAGGCAGCCATCGAAAGAGCGCGTGAGCTCAACCCGAATAGAGCTCCTATCGTTGAGCGGGTGCGCTCCTCAAGTGTGAGCAAACCAGACAAATGGCGCAGGCCGTGAGGTTCTGACATCCCGGCCCAGGCAGACATAGGATCGCAACTGGTCGGCCATTAAGGTTCGCTGTCGAAAGAAGGAGCAGCGGTGACGCGAAGGGCCAGGGGTGCCAACCCTAACGCAGTATTCCTGAACATACCCTACGATCAAAAGTTTCGCCGACTTTATGTGGCCTACATAGTGGGGCTTGTGCATCTAGGACTAGAGCCGCACGCGACGCTAACACTTCCGGGCGGAACGAGGCGGCTGGACAAGATTTTTTCGGAGATCCGGGCGTGCCGGTACTCCATTCATGACCTATCCAGAGTCACCCTTGATCGAAATTCTCCCGCCACACCTCGATTCAATATGCCCTTTGAGCTTGGCTTGGCCGTGGCTTGGGAAAAGCTAAGCCCAGGCCATCACACATGGTTTGCCTTCGAATCCAAAGCCTATCGACTGCAGAAATCACTGAGCGATCTCAATGGGTCGGATCCTCATATCCACGACGGCGAAGTAACTGGAGTTATGCGTGAACTCGCAAGTGCATTCCGGCGTCCACGGAACCAGCCGACAATTCCTGACATGATGGGGACTTACACGGCGATCTCGCGTCGACTCAGGAAGATTATGCTTGATGCCGGAGCGAAGAGCCTGTTTGAAGGACGAGTATTTCTGGACTTGTGTTATTCCATCAAAGTGGAGGTCGAACTCCGATCACTCAGCTGAGCGGTATCAGTTTCGCCTAGGCCTACCTCGATTGCTGCGCCTTCCACATTAAATACATCCCCCAGGCCGAAACCGTACACACGTCGCGAATGCGTCCGTCCAGCATCATCTGCTCGAACTCCTCAATGGACGCGGTGCGCATCACCAGGTCGTGCTCTTCGGGGTCGGGGTCTTTCTCCGCTTCGCTGAGGCCGGTCGCCAGAAACACGTACTGCTTCTGGCGCGCGAATCCGTAGGCAATCCACAGCATGCCGAGCAGCGTCATCTCCCGCGCTTCCAGCCCCAGCTCCTCGCGCAGCTCGCCGCGGGCCAGCTCCTCGGGATGCTCGACCTCCATCTCCCAGCCGCCCTGCGGCAGCTCGAGAGCGCGTTCGCCAATGGTGTACCGGTACTGCTCCACGAGCCAGACTTTGCCGTTTTCGATGGGCAGGATCACTGCGCAAGGGTCTTTGTCGATTACCCCGTAGATGCCCTTCTGCCCGTTCGAGCGCAGGATCTCGTCCTCGCGCAGGCGCAGCCACTTGTTGCGGTAGATTTCGCGGGTGGAAAGCGTGGTGATGGTGCGCCCGTGGTCTTCGTCTGCCGGCTTCATTGCTTCTCCTGTCTTCGCCATCACGCGCCGCGCACGCGAAACCGCCGCATGCGGCCCACTAGCGACGCTGGCCCGGTCACGTTCAGCCGCACCAGGTTGCCCTCGTACTCGCGCTCGTGCACAATCATGCCTGCTTCGATGGCCGCCAGCGCCGCGCCCTCATGCTGCGGAATGCGCAGTTCTGCATCGAGGAGCGGATCCGAGTGCAACGCATCGTCGATGGCCTTGAGCAGTTCGTCCGTGCCTTCGCCGGTGAGCGCCGAAACCGCAATCTGCCCGCGCGCCGCACCATGCTCGCGAAGCCTGCGCCGCTCGTCATCGTCCAGCAGGTCGATTTTGTTCAGCACCTCTATGCGCGGCTTGGTCAGCACCTCAAGCTCGTCCAGCACCTTTTCCACGTGTGCCTTCTGCTCTTCGCCGTGCGCGCTGGCTGCATCGCGCACATGCAGCAACACCTCGGCCTGCGCCACTTCTTCAAGCGTGGCGCGAAAGCTGGTCACGAGCGTGTGTGGTAGGTTGCGGATGAAGCCTACCGTGTCCGACACGAGCACCTTGCGCCGACTCGGCAGCTCAATGGCCCGCAGTTTTGGATCGAGCGTGGCAAACATCCGCGACGACGAAAGCACCTGCGCGCCGGTGACGGTGTTGAACAGCGTGCTCTTGCCGGCGTTGGTGTAACCAACCATCGCAACTGTCGGCACCGGAACGGCCTCGCGCCGCTGCCGCTGCTGCCGGCGCACGCGCCGAACCGCCTCCAGTTCGCGCTTGAGCTGGTCGATGCGCCGCTGGATCCGCCGCCGGTCAGTCTCGAGCTGCGTTTCACCTGGTCCGCGCGTTCCAATGCCGCCGCCGAGCTGCGACATGGCTTTGCCGCGGCCGGTGAGGCGCGGCAAAAGGTATTCGAGCTGCGCCAGCTCCACCTGGAGCTGCCCCTCGCGCGTGCGGGCGTGCCGCGCAAAGATGTCAAGGATCAACTGGGTGCGATCCAGCACGCGGCAGGGAAGCGCCGCCTCAAGATTACGCAACTGCGTCGGCGTCAGGTCGTGGTCGAACAAAACCAGATCGGCCTCGGTGGAAGCCGCCACGCCGGCAATTTCCTCCACCTTGCCCGAGCCGACAAGCGTAGCCGGGTCCGGCCGGGGACGACGCTGCAACAGCTCGGCCGCAACCTCGCCGCCGGCGCTGCGCACCAGTTCCTTGAATTCCGCCAAAGACTCTTCCGCGTCGAGATCGGGCAGGCCACCGGGAATCGGCAGGATATGCGGCCGGGCAGGAGATTCGGAGTCCAAATCGCCAGGATCGGGCCGCAACCCCCCCACTCGTGCGCCTGAGTTCTGTGGCTTGGCCCGAATTCCCAAGTCAATACCCAGTCCCACGCCTACCAGAACTGCGCGTTCCCCCCCGCCGCGGCGACCCCATGTCATCGGGGGCGCCGGCGCCGCGGAGCGTCCGCCAGCCCTGCTTCCTTCACCTGCCAAGCGCGGCTTCCCCCGCGTCAACGTTCCGCGGGAACTGCCGAAGGCGAAGCCACCGGGACAGGCGCCGGGCCCATTCCTGTGGTCACTGCCTGCGGACGATGTTCGCCGTGCATGACAGTCCGGTTGCTCACCACCGTGGAGATGGCGTGCTTGAAGATCAACTGTTCCTGACTGTTGTTTTCCAGCAGCACGGAATACTTGTCGAACGACCGGATTCTTCCGGTGAGCTTGACGCCGCTGACCAGATAAATGGTGATGGGTGTTTTGTCCTTCCGAACCGTGTTCAGAAAGGTATCTTGAATGTTTTGTGCCGGCTTGTTATCCATGTGCCGATCTCCTGTTCTTCTTAGTTGGTTTAAATGCCGCTCCACTTTTCTCCGCTCGTGAGCTTGCGTGAGCGAAGATACAAAACCGCGGGCACGTCTCCGGCATTTCCGGAGCCGTCCTTTCCCGCAATGTGACCACGATAAAACGGTTTGGCTGTGCTTTTCAACTGTCCCAGCCAAATAGAGAGAGAATTTCCCGATTTTTGCTCGGATTTTTATTTTGGGCAGAGCAAAACAATCTTGTTGCGACAAATTTTATGGCCAGACGGCCTTCTGGCCCGACGCATCAGCGGAGGCTCGTCCTGTGGCTGCTAAGATTGTCCGGTGAAAGCCCCTGGCCGATCCTCGCCAACCCCTGCCGCCAGCCCGGCGAAGCCCGCTGCCCCCATCCCCATGCTCGATCTGGAGCGGCAATATCGCCCGCTCCGCGCGGAACTGCTCGAGGCATTGGCAGCCGTTCTCGACTCCCGGCAATTCATTCTGGGCGATACTGTGGCGGCTTTCGAACGCGCGGCGGCCAGCCAACTGGGCGTGGCCCGTGCCGTCGGCTGCTCCTCAGGCACAGACGCGCTGTGGCTGGCGCTCGCCGCTGCCCGAATCGGCCCGGGATCGGCCGTCATTACCACTCCGTTTAGCTTCTTTGCCTCTGTCAGCTCCATCCTGCGCGCCGGGGCCACGCCGGTGCTGGCGGACATCGACCCGGTCACCTGCAACCTCTCACCCGTTGCGGTAGAAATTGCGCTTGAGGAAGCGGCGCTCGACAGGATGCGCCTGCCCAGATCGCCAGGCAGCATGATCCGCGCCGTCATGCCGGTTCACCTTTACGGCCAATGCGCCGATTTTTCTTTTGGTTTTGGACGGAAGCATGGGCTGACAATCATCGAGGACGCCGCGCAGGCCTGGGGCGCGGAATGGAACGGAAAAAAAGCCGGCGGCCTGGGCGACATCGCCGCTTTCAGCTTTTACCCCACCAAGAATCTGAGCGCTGCCGGTGACGCCGGCATGGTCACCACCAACTCCGCCGAACTGGCGGAGCGCGCCGCCATGCTGCGCCAGCACGGAATGCGCCGCCGCTATTACCACGACGAGTTGGGCTGGAACGCCCGCATGGACGGCTTTCAGGGCGCAGTGCTTTCAGTCAAGCTGAAATACATCGAACGCTGGACGGAAGCCCGCCGGGCGATAGCCGCGCGCTACGATGCGCTGTTCCAGGCCGCGGGCCTCGCCGAGCCGGGACCGTACCCGCAGAAAGGCGTGGTGCTGCCGCGCGAAGTTCCCGGCGCGCGCCACGTCTGGCACCAGTACGTCATCCGCACCCCGCGCCGCGATGCACTGCGCGAGTTCCTTTCCGCACGCCAGATTGGCTCGGAGATTTACTACCCCGTCCCGCTGCACCTACAGCAGGCACTGGCCGGCCTTGGCTACAAGAAAGGTGATTTCCCCGAAGCCGAGCGCGCCGCCCGGGAAGTGCTGGCGTTGCCCATTTTCCCCGAACTGCGCGAAGACGAGCAGCAAACGGTGGTTGCGGCAATTGCCGAGTTTCACAGCCGGGTATCTTAGCTGAGCGAATACCGAATCTGCCAGAAACGCAAGCTCATGCCGGCCGCTTCACCTCGACGTGCGAAAGCTCCTCTACCACCGTCGCAATCGCCGAGTGATCCAGATCGCCTTTGCCGCCGGCGATGAGCGAGGAGATCATCTGCTGCACCAGCGCCGTCAGCGGCAACGCCACCTCGGTGGCCTCAGCCGCTTGCAGCGCATTGCGTAGGTCCTTCTGGTGCAGCCGGATGCGAAACCCCGGCTTGAAGTTCCGCGCAATCAACATGGGTCCTTTGGCGTTGAGCACGGCGCTCCCGGCAAGGCCGCCTTTTATTGCGTTCACCACCACCTCGGGATCGAGACCGCATTGCGTGGCCAGTGTCAGCGCCTCACCCATAGCGGCAATATTGCACGCCACCATGATCTGGTTCGCCAGCTTGGTCGTGTTGCCCGCTCCGACCGGCCCGGTGAGCGTTACGCTCGAGCCCATGCATTTGAGAATTGGCTCGGCCTTGCGGAACGCTTCGTCGCTCGCGCCCACCATGATGGCCAGCGTGCCGTCGATGGCCTTCGGCTCGCCGCCGCTCACTGGCGCATCGAGAAACTCCACACCTTTTGCCGCGCAGGCTCTG
>JASIJX010000503.1 GCA_030049955.1 Acidobacteriaceae bacterium | reverse complement strand
TAGCGGCGTTGACGATCTGTGGGACTGGATCCAATCTTCGGGCCGCAAGCTCGACGTGGCTTGCCTGAATGCCGGCATTGGCGTAGGCGGCCTGTTCAAGGATACCGACCTGGAATCCGAACTGAATATGGTGGAGCTGAACTGCGCTGGGACTGTGCGCCTGGCTAAGTATATTGTTCGCGATATGGTCGAAGGCGGATCAGGAAAGATACTTTTCACATCCTCGATTGCCGGCGAAATAGTGGCGCCACGCGAAGCCGTCTACGCGGCCACCAAGGCATTCGTGCTGTCATTTGCGCGCAGCCTGCGGTATGAACTGGAAGGCAGTGGCGTTACGGTGACAACGCTGCAGCCGGGGCCTACCGATACGGACTTCTTCCATCGGGCGGGGATGGACGACACCAAGCTTGGGCAGGAAGGCAAATCCGAAAGCAAGGCGGAGGAGGTGGCGCGCGAAGGCATCGATGCGCTGATGGCCGGCAAAGACCACGTGTACTCCGCATCGATGAAGACCAAGCTCGAGGGCATGCTGGCCAATGTAATTCCGGGAAGGGCGAAGGCTGCGATGCACGAAAAACTGGCCAAGCCCATCGACGAACAAAAAACCAGCCCGCAACGCAAAGCGAGCTAGCACTGCGCTGGCTGCGGAGGCGCATGCAAAAGCCCTTCAGCTTTGCTCGATCTTTGTGCCGAAGGGCTTTTTGAATTGGGAGCGGGAGGTCTCTTGCGTTGCGTTCATGCTGCCTTTTCCGTGTCGTTGAAACCGAAGGCCTGTTCGGCTGCGGCATCGAGCGCGAATCCGCGAGTTGCTCTCCATTCGAGGTGCCAGAGTTGCTTGTAGGTTTCGTATCCGCGCAGCATGTCGATCACGGCGATGCCTTCCTGCGCTGCGCGCTCAATGGCGAGGGCCAGCAGCAGCGTAGCGGGCCGGACTTCCCTGTGACCGGTGGAAAAGGCCGTGAGGTAGAAGTACTCAGTGCGCATCGGCCGCCAGTGCGGGTCGGCCAGCGCATACAGCACTCCGACGATCTCGCCTTCAATCCGTAGCGAGCACAGCCGCAGCATGCCGGCCTGTTCCAGCCTGGGGATGGCCTCGCGGTGCCAGGCCAGCACGCGCTCATCGTCCAGCACGCCGGGCTCGCCGCGCTCAAGCCAACGCTCAGTGTGCAGCCGGCGCAGCGCGCCAAAGTCCTCGGCCCAGTTGGCGGCGTCGGCCACCTGCAGCTCCATGTTGCCCATCCGCTGGGCGCGGTTCCGGTAATACATGGCATTGCGCCGAACCCTCTGCGGCAGTTCCGCCATGCACACGGCTCGCATGCGCGAGCAGCTTTCGCCTTCGAATTGCCGCACTCTGCCCTCGTTCATCTGCCGCACGGCGTGGAACAGCCGCGAGTGCGCGGGCAGTTGCGACGCGTAGAAGACATCCCATCCCGGCTCGTGCAGCAGCAGCTCGACCGCTTCGCGAATATGCGCCGCCGCGCAGGAAGGCGCAAAGATGCCGTCGAGGTAGTCCGACGAAGAAATACCGAGCTGCAGCAGTTGACGCTCGCCGGTATACGGTTCGCGAAAGAGATAGAAGGGCAGAAAGCCGATCCACGCTCCATCGCGCGAAATTGCGACGGCGCGCAGGTCGGGCTGGCCGAAGTGGAGCCACCAGGGCACAAGCCACTCCGGGCTTTGGAATGGCGTGGCCTGCGGGTCGTCGCGCCAAAGGGCACTCCAGCGCGGAATTGCTTCGAGCAGCTCCTCCGTGGAGCGCAAAAAATGGAATGTTACGCCGCTAGGCATAGAGAACCTCCGGCGGCCGGCGCTTGGCAGCAACTGCGTCATCGAGCGCGCTGTCGAGCCGGCTCAGTATTTGTTCGGCGCCTTCCGCCGCGTCCACGCTGACAGGCGCGAAAGGAAAGGCCGTGCAGAGAACCGTCAGCATGCGGTTCTCATTTCTTCCTCCGAGCGCGCGTTCCGCCTCCGATGCGAGGTCGCAGAATGATTGCGAACTCATGCCCCATGGGCGGCTGTCATAAAAAACTGCGCCGTTGTGGGGCGGAAGGCGGAATTCGTACTCGGGAGCGATGCGGAATCGTTCCTCCGTCAGTTGGAAACAGCTCAGCGTTTCCCGTTGCGTTTGAAAGCATTCGATCAGAGCCCGCTTGCATTTCTGTTCTTCGGGCGAGAGCGCGATTGCGACCTCCTTCGTTTTCTGCCGCTCAGGCGCATTGCGCCCGGCAGGCAGAAATGTTCCCGTCTCCATTCCGACGTCGATTCCGGCCGGATCGGCGTGATAGAAGGGAGCTTCGATGATCAGCGGTGGTGTGATCAGGGGAACTTGATCTTTGCAGCCGCGCAGCATGGCCACAGCGTGATGCACGGCGAAGGCGCAGGCGTCGTGGTCGGGATGGCCGCCCTCGTATGGGTGTGTGAAGACCACCTCCGATCGGTGCGCCTGCAGGATCTCCGCGATGCGGCGCGAAATCCGCGTAAGCTCCAGGCTCGCATCGCGGTCGGCAATCTCCAGCCGCTCTCGGCTTATATTGGGAATGCCCGCAGTTTCGAGCATTTGCTGGAGCTCCTGCCAGCGCGCCTGGCGGTAATCGGAGAGCGATTGAAAGCCGTGGGCGCGGCCGGCGTTTCGCGGCGCGCCGTCGGTCACGTGCACCATGTGCGCACCCGCAAAGCGCGCCAATCGCGCGCCCAGCGCGATTGTTTCGTCATCGGGATGCGCGAAGATCAGCGCCGCTCGCGGCAGGGGCCGTGGATCGTTCTGCGCTGCTGTGGCTCGCGCAAATATTTCTAAAGCGGAAGGTTCCATCCGTGCGCCCGCTCCTCTCACCGTGAGATGCGGGCCGGGCTGCGCAAGTTAACACGCGGGTTGTCGCTAAAGTCTTCTACACCGGGCCGGTTCGCCGACCGACGGCGCATCGGACCAATACCCGACGCCGCCAACCTTGCATCGGCCGCAGCATCCAATATTGTTAACGGGAAGAGAAAATCTTCCCAGAAAGAGAGAGTTGCCAATGCCTTTCAAGAGAATCGGAAACGAGACTTGAGAATGCAGAGGAAACTCATACAACCAATGTGACAACGGGAGAGTGAGGGAAACTCGAGCGGAGCTCGGGCATTCTGCCTGGCCCGCACACTGATTGTGGTCTGGCCTCCGAACCAGATCTCTGATAACTCGGAAAAGCAAAAGGGCGAGACTCGAAAGAGTTTCGCCCTTTTGCTGTGTTGGGCTGATTCCGGCGCGCGCAACCGGCCCGTTTGCGTTTATGGAATAGAATGGAAATGTTCAGCGCCGGGATGGCGGAACTGGCAGACGCAGCGGACTCAAAATTCCCCGACCCTTGCGGTCATCGGGGTTCGACCCCCTCCCGGCACCAGCTAGTCTATTGATTCAATGCATAATCTAAGAACTAATTGACGCGCAACCGACGCCTCGGCCATGACTTTCTCTAATTCGTGATCTATTTGTGTACCTATCTGTATCTCAGCTTCGGCGTTCCGCAATCTGCGCAAGGCAACCGCGTGCAACTCACCGCCCCATACCATGAGCAGAAACTCGCTAACCGCGAACTTGCGACCATCGAGCGGATCGAAGGCGACGGCAATCTGAAACTTCGCACGGACTCGGGACGCGAAGTCGAGTTCAACGCGCGGCAGCATCCACATCTCGATTATGGTTATGCGGTGACGAGCCACAGCAGCCAAGGGCAGACTGCAGATCGAGTGCTGATCCACACGGACACGGAACAGGCTCCCGGCGAACTGGTCAACAGCCGCATGGCCTATGTGTCGGTGTCGCGCGCGCAGTTTGACGTGCAGATGTATGCGAACGACGCCAAGGCGCTGGGATACGAACTGAGCCGCGATGTTTCGCATCCGACCGCGATCCAGCAGGAGCCAGCAGTGGCGCAGAAAATAGAGCCCCAAGCGGTAGGCATGGAGGTTTCCCAAGGGCTGGGCGTTGGATAAACGAGACCCTGCCTTGGACAATGGTGTCGTTTCCGGGATTGCCGGTTAACCACCCGGGTGGGTCTCAGATACGAAAAGGCCCTCTTTACCGTTGACTTCCGCGAACTGATCTAACCAGCGAAAGAACAAATTGAACGCTCCCGATTTTGGATGACTCCCAAAATCAATGCCGCCACTCCAGAACTGAATGACCTTGAACCACGGCCGGGCTTGCGCAGATTCGCTCTTCTCGGATTCGACCCATTTCTGAAAGTCGCCAAAGAAGGCGCGCTCCTCGTCGATCACAATTCCTAAATCTTGGTAGCAACGTTCCTGCCCCATCAGGTAAGAACAGCACCCAAGGAATGATCCGTGACCGATGTATAGTGCTGGTTTCTCTCTAAGGTCTTTCAGAGTTTGAACGAATGTTCTCTTCTCAAGCGGGAAGTTCTCTTTTGCGCTCTCGCGAGCGCCTGTTTGGAGGAACTGTTCTAAAAGATCAAAATATTCTGTGAAAGCGTCATCTTCGGAAAAACTGAACGAACTGACTAGCGTCGTTTCCGCGATGGCAGAGGCGTACTTCTGCTCAAATCGGTCACAAACCCATCGATGAAATTCGCGCCCATCGTAACCGAAATCCACCCGCTGTCCCTCCATGGCAGACCGCTGCAAATATCCGTTGCGAAAAGACCTGAAGGCAACCAAAGAAGGTTCCGGCAAATAATCTGATGGGCAGTTCCGAATTGCGAGAAGCAGCGGATGCATCGCCATGG
>JASIJX010000502.1 GCA_030049955.1 Acidobacteriaceae bacterium | reverse complement strand
TCTTCGCGTCTCCCGTCGCTTCCGCAACAAAATACCGCTTCGAGATCAGTGCTGACTCCGGCGCCACGTGGAGTACAGCCACAACGGAAGCGCAGCCACACTGCGAGTTGACCGGCCTCGCGAATGGCCAAAAAATTCACGTGCGCGCTGTTGCGATCAATGAACAACACGCGGAACAACACGCGAGCGAACCCGGCCCGGAGTACCCCATCTATGTCACCGATCAGCCGCCGCCTGCGCCCGACGGTCTGCACGTCGACCTGCGCGACGGCGAAGCTCGCGTCACGTGGGGCGAGTTGCTGGGCATAACGGAATACCATTTTTACGCGCGCAGCAAGACAGCCGGCGAGAAGGAGTTTCAACTTATTTATCGCGGCCGCGACCGCGCGCACGTTCACAGGCATCCCGGCATTCGCGTCTCGAATTCCGGGCCAGGCAAATCCAGCGGCGGCGAGAGCGCCGAAGTTATTGAATTCTGCGTTAGCGCAGTGAACGGCAACGGCGAAGGCCACCGCTCGCCAGTCGCGGACACCGATCCAAGCTCATGGCGCAACTGGGATCCCAAACCCGGCGAGCCGTTCCGACGTGTAAGCAGTTTTCCGCCCGATTCGCCGCCTTCAGAGAGCGAGTGGCCGCGCTACTATCCCGCGTGACGAGAGGAGCGCAGCAGGTATGATGCCACTTTGCGCGCGGTTGCGCAGGCTGCCCAGCCTTGCGCTTGCTGCCTGCGCCGCGCTCGTTTGCGCTGCGGCAAATGGGCAGCAAGCCTCGGCTTGGACTTCACCATGGATTGCCACGTGGGGTACCGCGATGGTGCAGGGCAGCCAGGCCAACGCTCCCGAGCTCGCAGGCCAGACTCTGCGACTCATTGCGCACTCAAGCGTGGGCGGCTCGCAGGTGCGCATCTGGCTCTCGAATCGCTTCGGCGTTACGCCGCTACGCATCGGCGCGGCACACATCGCGGTGAGCGCGGAAAGCAGCCCAGGCCCGAATGCCGATTTGACCAGCATCGTACCCGGCTCTGACCGTGTCATTACCTTCGCCGGCTCGGCGAATGTCATTATTCCTCCCGGAGCAACCATCGTCAGCGATCCAGCTGCTCTCGATGTTCCTCCGCTTGCAAATGTCGCGGTCAGCCTTTACTTTCCCGAGAGCGCGCAGGGCATGACGCTTCACTCCAGCGCGCGCCAATCCTCATACATCACCACGGGCAATGCGGTCAGTGCCTCCAGCTTCACCAGCCTTGCCCCGAACCGCGAATTCTGGACGCGCGATTCCTGGTACTTTCTCACCGGCATTGATGTCTATGCGCCCGGCGCATCGGCGATTGTTGCGATGGGCGACTCCATCACTGACGGCAATCACTCTACGCTCAACGCCAATCACCGCTGGCCTGATTACCTTGCTTCACGTCTGGCCGCAAATCAAGCCACGCGCAAGGCGGGCATCCTGGGCATGGTCAACACCGGCATCAGCGGCAATCGCGTGCTGCTGGATGGCGATGGCCCCAGCGCGCTCTCACGCATCGACTGGGATGTGCTTGACCGCAGCGGCGCGCGATTTCTCATCCTCTTTCACGGCATCAACGACATTGAAGCCACGACGCGCAACCGCCAGCCCTACAGCGATCTTCTCGATCGGCTTGAGTGGGGTCTCATGCAGATCGCGGCGCAGGCGCATCAGCACGGAATGCGTGTAATTGCCGCTACGCAGATGCCGGACTGTCACAGTGACCCGTGCACGTGGCCCGAGGGAGAAAAAGTGCGAACCGCGCTCAACGAGTGGATTCGCCATGCGCCGGTCTTCGATGGCGTTATAGACTTCGATGCGGCTACGCGCGATCCGGCCCAACCGATGGAGCTCCGCGCAGAGTACAACTCCGGAGACTACGTTCACCCCAACGACGCCGGCTATAAAGCCATGGCCGACACCATCGACCTCACGCTGTTCACGCGCGACTATGCTGGGTTGAAAAAGTGAATTAAGCGCGAGTTAAGGCACGGCCGGCGCGGAGAAGACTTCAATCTTTACCGGCGTCAGCAGTCCCGAAGGCAACAGCGGCGAGTCTTTTGTGTACACGCGCACGTTGGTCTGCGTATGGCGCACCGTCGCATCGGGCTGCGCGTCACCGATCAGCCGGTTGGGCCACAGGTTGGTCACCGCGATGGAAAGATCATTGACTCCAGTGTGCAGCGCTGGATCGATGCGCACCACGAATGGCGCGTGCCACAATGTGCGCAGCTGCTTGCCATTCACCATAACGGTGGCTACTTCGCGCACATCGCCGAGGTCGAGCCAGATTGCATGTTCCGGCGCGAGTGCGCCGGCCGGCACGTCAATGGTGTTGTGGTAGGTCGCGGTTCCAGAGAAATAGCGCACGCCGGGGTCAGTCGACTCAGTCCACGATTGCAGCTTGTCCATCATGATCGAAGGCGGCGCGCCCCACCCGACGGGGAAGGCTATCTTCCACTGCTCGCCGAGTTGCGGCAGATTGCTGTTGGCGGCTATCTGCAGGTTTTTCACCGATCCATCGGAAAAGCGGACTGTGAACTTACCAGACACTGAGCTGCGCAGCCGAAGAGCCGCGCCCTTATCCGCGTAAACGCCGACACCCGGCTCAATCGAGGGAAACACATCGCTGCCATTGCGATCGATGCGGACAGCATGCCGGGCGTCCGGGTGCTCGAAGATGACGAAGACCGAGCCGAAGGCTGGAAACGTGAGCGGCACCTCGGTTGCTCCGTCGCGCTCGCTGTAAGCGAGCGCCGGTGCAACTGCGCCGGTGTCCACGCTCCACAACTCGGGCGCAAGGCCATGCACGCGAAACCGCAGTGTGGCTTCCACTGGCGCGTCGCTGCCGTTACGCACAAAGTAAATTTCGGCGTTCGTGGTGCGGCGGTGCACGTAATCCAATACGCTGGAGTTATTCGCTTCGACTGCGAAGTCCGGCTGGATGCCGAGCGCGGAGAATGCTCGGCGCGCATTCTGCGTACAGGCAACGTGGCCTGCGCCGTACGGCACAATGGCACCGCTATCGCCGGCAGGGCACTGGTTCCAGATTCGGCCGGCAATCTGCTCAAACTCGCGATTCGTTTCCGGCGACACAATGCCCAGCGGCCCGAGCGGCTTCAGGCCGATCACCGTTCCGCCCTGGCGCACGTACGATTCAATCCACTGGAGCACAGGCAATGGAAACTTTCGCCATTCCGGCAGCGCGAGCGCGCGGTATTGGATACCTTCGGGCGTGCGCAGGTCGCCGTGTGAGGCAATCATGCGATGCAGCAGCGCGTCCTCGTTGGTTACGTCGTAGTCGTAGCCGGGCAGCACGTGCGCGGGATCATCGGACTTGAGCCGCACGAATCCCGGCACCTGGTCGCCGTAGAAATAGAGCAGGTCCACGACGGGCTCGCCTTGCTGCAGGAGAAACTGCGCGCGATTGAGCGAAAGCAGCATCGGCGCGGCCTGGTTCCACCAGGTCACGTTGGGATCAAGGTGCGTGTCGGCAAAATACTCGATGCCGGGCTTGCCGAACTGCACAGGCGATGATGTGAACTCATGCCAGAAAAGCCGGTTGAGTCCTTCGGTGAGAGCGCGGTCGAAGGTCGGCTTCAAATTTCTCGCCGGCGAAATAGCCCACGGCGCGCCCATGTAGGAGAATCCTTCGGCGGCGACATATCGCTTGCCGTAGATGTGCGCGGCGCTCGAAGCTTCCTTCACAAAAAAGCGGTCCTCATCCTGGATGCGGTGATAGTTTGACGCCGCCCAGAACTCGCTCTGCATCATCGCCGAACCGCGAAAGTTTTCAAGCGCATCGAAGGGCGCGGCGTGCGGACCACCGGCCTCAGGATGAATGCCGAGGCCGGCTGCAGCGGCGCGCTGGGCAAAGCGGTCGTAGTAATTCTCGGCAATAAGGTCGGCCACGGTGCGGCGCAGGTCGGCGAGGAAGCGATTGCTGGTCTCGCAGCTCGAAAGAATCCGTCCGGTCACAATGGGCAGATAGGGTAGCGGATCGTAGCCGCGGCGGCGCTGAAACTGCTCGCGGAAATCCGTTGTCCAGTTCGCTCCGCCGGATTCCCAGCTATCCGTGACCAGGTATTTGAGACTCGTCCCGATATACGGCTTGCTCGCTGCCACAATCGGCGCTACCACGCGGTCCCAATAATGATCGAAGGCATGCGCGCTCATCGCATCCACGGCAAAGCCGGTGCCTTCGGGGGTTGTGGTTTCGCGCGCCGAAGGCGTGCAGCCGATGCGCAGAATCTCCCACTCGCCGGCCGGAAACTTCCAGCGCAGGGTTCCGTCTTTATCCACGTGCGCCGTCAGGTCCACCACTTCGTCCACATCGGCATCCTGCTCGCCGGGATTTGAAGGTGCGTCGCGCAGCACCTTCTCGGGCGGCGGCATGGAGTCGCCGGCTTCGCGCGATGCTGTCTTTACGGCCAGGTCCAGGATCGCCCTGCGGTCACTGTTCGCCTCACCGGGTAACGGCACGCCGTGGCGCAGCGGATAGGCAAGTACCGCGATCGGAAAATAGTAGCCCTGGTTTGCAGCAGGCATCGGCAGCTTCACGGTCAACTCGCTGCCGCCCGTCACGTCTGTTCGCGACCATGTGAGCAGCTTCAGCGCGTCTTCGGCTGTTGTTCCCGGGCCGCCGAGAATCCCGACATTGCCGCCGTCGGTGATCTCCAGGCTAATTTCGAGCCCGAGTTGCTGCGCCAGCTTCAGCGCATGCAGGTAAAGCTTCATCCACGCTGGGCTGCCGTACTCCGGGCCCAGCGGCACGCCCGGAACGGATGATGACGCAGCGTCATCCACCAGGATTACGCCCGCATAGCCATGCGTTTTCATCTCGGTCAGGTCGCGCGTGATGGTCTCAGCAGTGGTATAGCCGTTCAGCCACCACCAGTAGCAGCGCAGCTTTGCCGTCTGTGGCGGATTCTCGAAACCGGCGCGCAGTGCGGCGGCCGCAGCAGACGTGGATTGGGCGGGGGCGAAAGATGGCTGGAAGAAAAAGCTGCAAGCTGCAGCGAAGGGCAAACAGAATCGTATGATTGATCGCATTAGGCTCCCGGTGTGGGCCGGAAATATCCCCCTGGGGAAGTTCTTCAGGGATAAATCAGGAATGGCGATGCTTTATGAGAAGAACATAAACCCCAACTGCCATGAGCCGCTACGTCAATTACGGTAAAGCCCACGGTTAGCGACTGGGAGCCCTGGATCAATGTACTATCGTTCTTAGGCCTGAAATCCAGCGCGCGCTGAAAGCCGGGTGAAAGCGCGGCTTCGACGGTCAGGTCGCGGTACCCAAACATGAGCATCACGGATTTTCACGTTCTCGCCAAGCCCATCGGGCCCATCTGCAATCTCGATTGCAAGTACTGCTTCTATCTCGAGAAGGAGCAGCTTTATCCGCAGGTGGACAAATGGGCCATGCGCGAGGAGGTGCTCGATTCCTACATACGCCAGTACATTGAAGCGCACGACGCGCCGGTGGTCAACTTTGCCTGGCAGGGCGGCGAACCCACGCTGCTCGGCGTCGATTACTTCCGCAAACTGGTCGAAATCCAGAAGAAATACGCGAATGGCAAACGCATTGAGAATGCCTTCCAGACCAACGGCGTTCTGCTCAATGATGCGTGGGGCGAGTTCTTCAAAGAGAATCAATTTCTCATCGGCATCTCAGTAGACGGCCCGCGCGCGCTGCACGACGCCTACCGCGTAGACAAGGGCGGCCAGCCCACCTTCGACAAAGTGATGCGCGGCATTGAAACGCTCAAGCGCAACGGCGTGGAGTTCAACACGCTTACTACGGTGCATCGCGCCAACGCCGACCACCCGCTTGAGGTTTACCGCTTTCTGCGCGATAACGGCAGCGGCTACATGCAGTTCATTCCCATCGTGGAGCGCATCGCGCATCAAGTCACTTCCGACGGGCTGCAGCTCATCTCGCCGGATTTTGCGGGCGCAGCGCGCGTGGCACCGTGGTCGGTCGAGCCACGGCAGTTTGGCCGATTCCTCTGCGGCATCTTTGACGAATGGGTGCGACGTGACGTGGGCAGCACGTTTGTGCAACTCTTCGATATCACGCTGCAGAGCTGGGTAGGCATGGAGCCGAGCCTCTGTGTCTTCCGGCGCAAGTGCGGCGCAGCGCTGGCCATTGAGCACTGCGGCGATGTTTACTCCTGCGATCACTTTGTCTATCCCGAGAATCGGCTGGGCAACATCATGGAATCGCCGCTGGAGTCGCTGGTCGGCTCTGAGCAACAGCAACGCTTTGGCGACGCCAAGGAAACAACTCTGCCGCGTTACTGCCGCGAGTGCGATGTGCGCTTTGCATGCAACGGCGAGTGCCCGAAGCACCGCTTCCTGACCACACCCGATGGAGAGCCGGGCCTGAACTATCTCTGCGCTGGCTACAAGATGTACTTCCATCACGTGGACCCGTACATGCGCTTTATGGCATCCGAACTTGCAGCCCAGCGCGCGCCTGCCAACGTGATGCGCTGGGCCGCGGCGCAGGACGCACAGACAGCGATGAGCAAAGCCGGACGCAACGATCCCTGCCCCTGCGGTAGCGGGAAGAAATTCAAGCACTGCTGCGGCGCCTCCGCCTGATGAGCCCGTCCGTTTCTTGCTGATTCTGGTATAGTTCACCCTCAGAAGCTCACACTGCACGGTTCTCCCGCCGTCGGACGCGTGCACGTCTGTGAACCGTCAGCGGTCCGCGCACGGAGGCTACTCATGATCAGCACGAACGCGCTGCAGCGGCTCCGCTGCGCGAGCGTCGCTTCGGCCGTTGGAATCGCATTTGCCGCAATGGCATCGCCGGTTCCGGTGCAAACCTTTCCCACCGCAGGGGGCCCGGTCAAAATCACTCCCATTTATCACGCAACCGCCATCATCCAGGCCGGCGGAGAGACCATTTATATCGACCCTGCGCATCCGGCCAATATCACGGGCCTTGCGCCTGCCGACCTGATCCTCATTACCGACATCCACCCTGACCACATGGATCCGGCCGACATCGCCTCGCTGAGCGATACGCACACGCAGATCATTGCTCCCGCTGCCGTGCAGCAGACTGTGACCAACGCCAGGGTGCTGCGCAATGGGGAAACGACCACGTGGCGCCAGTGGAAGATTACTGCTGTGCCGATGTACAACATCCGCCACCTGATGCCGGACGGTGAGCCGTACCACCCCAAGGGGCGCGGCAACGGCTACGTGCTTAACTACGGCGGCAAGAACTTTTACTTTGCCGGCGACACCGAGGGCACGCCGGAGATGCGCGCGCTGCGCGATATCGACGTCGCCTTCATCCCTATGAACCTGCCCTATACCATGACGCCCGACGAGGCCGCCGATGCGGTGAAGCAATTCAGGCCGAAGATCGCGATCCCTTACCACTACCGCGGACAAAATATCCAGAGATTCGCAGACGACCTGAAGGGCACCGGCATTGAAGTGCGCCTGCTCGACTGGTACTCGAATGAGGCTCCGCAGGAGGAAAGGCCGCGCTTTGTGCCCATGCGCCAGCCGCAGGGTACGGTACAGGGATTCTGAAAGCTGCGCAGCGACTCCGGCATAATCTGGAACCTTCGCTTTGGGACTCGTGCCGCCGGTCGTAATATCGTTTGGAGGAGGCTGCGATGAGCAAAGAGAATCCCTACGCCACCTTTATCGATGAGCGCCCGGTTGAGGCCATTCTTGCTGCTTCGCCGGAGGCGCTGCGAAGCGTGCTCGACCAGATCGGCGAGGCAGAAGTGGAGACGCGGCCGGCGCCCGGCAAGTGGAGCGCGAGCGAGATCGCCTGCCACCTGGCCGATTGCGAGCTGGTCTTCGGCTTCCGACTGCGCCAGACGCTTGCCGAAAACAACCCTACCATCCAGCCCTTCGACCAGGACAAGTGGGCGGCCAACTACCCGGGCATAGACGCAGGGCAGGCATTACGAGTGTTCACCGCTCTGCGCGGATGGAATCTTCAGTTGATTCAATCGGCGATGCCCGAGGCCGCTGACCGAACCATGACCCACCCCGAGCGCGGCTCCATGACGTTTCAGACCGTGGTCGAAACCATGGCCGGCCACGATCTGAACCACCTTGCACAACTGCGCCGCATCGCCGGCGTTCCAACGGCATGAAGCGCATCGGCGTGCTGTTCGGCATGGAGCACAGCTTTCCCGGCGCGCTGGTGGAGCGCATCAATCGAAAGCACGCCGAAGGCATTGAAGCGGAGTTCATCTCGGTCGGCGCCGTCCGGCTCGACCAGCCTCCGCGTTATTCCGTCATCATCGACCGCATCTCGCACGAGATTCCGTTCTATCGCGCATTCCTCAAGCATGCTGCCCTCAATGGCTGCGCCGTCGTGAACAACCCCTTCTGGTGCGCGGCCGACGACAAGTTTTTCAACTGCACACTGGCGGCAAAGCTCGGCGTGGCTATTCCGCCCACCGTAATCCTGCCGCACAAGCGGCATCCCGGGCAGACGACGGACCGCTCGATGCGTAACCTCGAATTTCCCCTCGATTGGGACAGCGTGTTTGCCAGCGTGGGCGAGCACGGATTCCTGAAGCCGGTGCATGGCGGCGGATGGCGCGACGTGCATGAGGTTCACGGCCGCGAAGAATTCTTCCGCGCCTACGACCAGTCGCACGACCTGTGCATGATGTTCCAGAAGGCGGTGAATTTTAGCGAGTACTATCGTTGCTACGTCGTCAATCAGAAAAAAGTCCGCATCATGGCATATGATCCGCGCCGGCCGCACGCCGATCGCTATCTTGAAGGCATGCCGCGCGGTCCGGCGGCCAGAATGCTGCTCAGGCGCATCGAACAGGTTGCAATTACGCTCTGCCGCGCGCTGGGTTACGATCTGAACTCTGTTGAGTTCGCGGTGGAAAATGGAATCCCCTATGCCATCGACTTCATGAACCCGGTGCCGGATGCCGATTTGCACTCGGTAGGCGTGGCAAACTTCGAGTGGATCGTGGAGCAGGTGGCCGAAATGGCGATTGCCAAGGCGCGCAGAGCGCCGCAGGCCCCGGAACTGCGCTGCTGGCCGCTTCTGGGCGCGATGGCTGCGGAAGGTAAGTTGAAAACCGGGCGAGCGAAGAAAAACTCCAGCAAGGCTGGCGAAAAAAGAAGCGACGCGATGCCGCGCAATATAGGAAGCGAGGAATCGGTAGAAGAAAAGTGAGCCCCTTCAGCACGACCTGCACGGCCGGAGCAAGACGCCGTATCCCACTCCAAGAGAATGCCGGATGAGCACAGCCAGCGCTGCCGGGCAAAATAGGGCAACGGGCGCGGCCGAGTGGCGGCCGAGCGTCAATCCGTGGATGGTGGCCCTGTCCGTGATGCTGGCCACGTTCATGGTGGTGCTGGACTCATCGATCGCCAATGTCGCGCTGCCTCATATCGCCGGCAGCCTTTCGGCTTCTACCGATGAGTCAACCTGGGTGCTCACCAGCTACCTGGTCGCCAGCGCCATCATGCTGCCGGCTTCAGGTTGGATTGCGCGCCGCATCGGCCGCAAGCGGCTGCTCATGCTTTCCATCCTCACCTTCACCATCGCGTCCATGCTCTGCGGCCTTTCGATCAACATGCCGATGCTCATCCTGGCGCGCATTCTGCAGGGCGCCGGAGGCGGCAGCCTGCAACCGCTGTCGCAGGCGATTCTGCTCGAAGGCTTTCCACCCGAGCAGCACGGCAAGGCGATGGCCGCTTACGGAGTGGGCATCGTTGTTGCGCCGGTCGTCGGCCCCACGCTCGGCGGTTGGATCACCGACAGCTATACCTGGCGCTGGATCTTCTACATCAACCTGCCGGTCGGACTGCTGGCATTGTTCATGGCCAACCTCTTCATCGAGGATCCGCCCTACCTTCGCCACACTACACGCGTGGCCATTGACTACCTCGGCTTCAGCCTGATGGCGCTATGGCTCGGTACCATGCAACTCGTGCTCGATAAAGGCCAGGAGGCGGACTGGTTCGGCGCCACGTGGATTCGCTGGGTGACAGCGCTCTCGGCCGCGGCGTTCATCGGCTTTGTGTGGCAAGAGCTGACCACTCATGAGCCTATTGTGCAACTGCGCGCACTCGCCAACCGCAACTTCAGCCTCGGCACCACGATCACCTGTTTTTACGGTTTTGTGCTCTACGGCATCACCGCCATCCTGCCGCTGTTTCTGCAAACGCTGCTTGGGTATCCGGCACTCGACAGCGGCCTGGCCGTAAGCCCGCGCGGTCTGGGCTCGGTCGTCGCCATGCTGGTTGTGGGCGTGCTGGCCAACCGGGTTGACGGCCGCCTGCTTCTCTCGACGGGCCTTGCTATCTTCGGCTATTCCACCTTCGTGCTCAGCCGCATCAATCTCGGCATCTCCATGAGCTCGGTTGCCATTCCCAACTTTATCAACGGCTTCGGCGGCGGATTCGTCTTTGTTCCGCTTACTACCATGACCATGGGCTTGCTGCAGAAGGAGGAGATGGGCAATGCCGCCGGCATTTACAACCTGATGCGCAATATAGGCGGCAGCGTGGGCATCGCCGCGCTCACGGCGCAACTGGCGCGCCGCTCGCAGATTCACCAGACGTATCTTGCCGCCCATCTTACGCCGGACAGCCCGGCATCCATGGCTGCTGCGCAGGGGCTGAGCAGTTACCTCCACATCGCAGGCACCGACCCCACCACGGCGCACTACAAGGCACTCGGCGCCATTTACCAGAG
>JASIJX010000501.1 GCA_030049955.1 Acidobacteriaceae bacterium | reverse complement strand
AGCACCTTCGTTTACATGGTTGTTGCCATGGTGTTTATGCCCACGGTGCTGCGCTGGCTGGGCAGGGCGCGCTGGAACCTGCTCAACAACGCCTCGCAGATTGGCTACATCGTATTCGTGCTCATGGCCTATTGCGCCATTGCCGCCGTTACCGATGTCAACCTGCAGTTCGCTGCGCTGCTCGCCGGCTATGGCGTAGTGGGCGGCATTCGCGGCACCGAGCGCGAGCGGCTGGCCGAGCCCATCGGGGCCATCGCCAAGGTTTCGTTTGGCGTCTTCGTGCCCATCTATTTCGGGCTCGTCGGCTACAAACTGGTCTTCGGCCGCGAGTTCTCCTGGGCCGTTTTGCTGGTGTTCTTATTTGCCTCTTCGGCGATTGCCATTGCCACCAAAGCGCTCGCGGCGCGGCTGGGCGGCTTCCGCGGGCTTGATATGGTGAACATCGCCATCACCACTAACGCACGCGGCGGGCCGGGCATCGTGCTCGCCAGCGTGGCCTACGAGGCAAAGCTGATCAATGCGGCCTTCTACACGGCGCTGGTGATCACGGCAGTGATTACTTCCCAGGCTTGCGGCGCGTGGCTGCGCTATGTGCTCGGCAAAGGGCTGCCGCTGCTTTCCTCGAATCCTGAGGAAACCTGGCCGCTCGAACCTGGGCAAACACCAGGTATGCCCAAGGAGTTGGCCGCCTGAATCGGGCGCCGCGCACAGCAGCGCCGCGTTGTTGACGCTGCTTGGATCGCGTTAACAGCTATCAACTTGCGCCGAAAGAATATCGCACATTCTGAATAAATGGGCATACCATCTTCCCAAAGGAGGATTTGCATGGGCGGACATGGAATCATCGCCTGGATCATCATCGGAATCATCGCCGGATGGCTTACGGGCAAGATCATGAAGGGGTCGGGCTTCGGCTTCTTCATGGACATGATCGTCGGCCTGATAGGCGCGCTTATCGGCGGCTTCATTGCCAGAGCCGTCGGCCTCGGGGGAATCGGCCAGCATGGACTGATCATGAGCATTATCATCGCCGTGATCGGAGCCATCATCCTCACCTGGATTGTCCGGTTGTTTAGCGGCAACCGAAAGGCGAATCTGTAACGGACAATTCAGGGCCGGCTCCAAGAAGCTGATCGTCCACGTGCTCCAGGTTGTTGCTGCTGGGGTTGGCGGAATTGCTTCGCTGTTCAGATCACGCGGCCATATCGAGAACGATGCGCCCTTCGATGTGACCCTTGTGCAACCGCGCGAAGACATTGTTGATGTTTTCGAGTTTTTCCGTCGTCACTATCGCTTTCACCTTCCCCTCGCGGGCGAATTCCAGCGACTCCTTGAGGTCCAGCCGGGAGCCGACGATCGAACCGCGAACGGTTGTGGCGTTAAGAACAACATCGAAGATCGGCAGCGGAAAATCGCCGGGCGGCAGACCGGTCAGCGTGACCGTGCCCCGGCGGCGAACCATGCCAAGCGCCTGTTCGAAGGCCTTGGGTGAGACTGCGGTGACCAGAACGCCGTGCGCGCCGCCTATCTCCTTGCGGATGGCCGCGACTGGATCGGTGGTCGCGGCATTGACGGTAACCGTAGCGCCAAGTTTACGGGCGAGCGCGAGTTTGGCATCGTCGATATCGACGGCCGCCACATTGAAGCCCATGGCCAGGGCGTACTGTACCCCCATGTGGCCGAGCCCGCCGATGCCGGAGATGACGACCCAGTTGCCGGGGCGCGCATCGATGACCTTGAGCCCCTTGTAAACTGTGACGCCGGCGCAGAGCACCGGCGCGGCCTCAACGAAGCCCACGTTCTCGGGCAGATGGCCAACATAGTTCGGATCGGCGACGACATATTCAGCAAAGCCGCCGTTCACTGAATACCCGGTGTTCTTCTGCGCTACGCACAGCGTCTCCCAGCCGGCGAGACAATACTCGCAATGCCCGCACGCTGTGTAGAGCCACGGCACGCCGACGCGATCGCCCTCCTTGACGGTCTTTACGTTTCGGCCCGCGGCTGAGACGAAGCCGACGCCCTCGTGTCCGGGGATGAAGGGTGGCTTGGGCTTCACTGGCCAGTCGCCATCGGCGGCGTGCAAGTCGGTATGGCAGACGCCGGAGGCCTCGATCTTGACCTGGATCGCGTCTGCTCCGGGCTCAGGGACAGGAACCTCTTCGATGTCGAGCGGCTTTTTGAATGCCTTCACTACAGCGGCCTTCATCGTTTTAGGCATGGGCTCTCCAATCAGTTCGACAAATCCAGTAACGCGCGTCTGCAGAAGCCGTGCCAACTCCGTCAGGGCCTTGTTCTGAGGGCTCCGGCAAACTGGGCCACGCGTTTGGAAATGTTCAACAGGTTAGCGCGTTCGTGGCGCACCGAGCGTTCATGGCGCGCGCGGCGGCGTTCAGATAGTTGGATGAGGCATGGCCTGTCGAAGGTGGCTGTGGGGTGGCTGTGGGGTGGCTGCGGCAAAAGATCAGAAGCTATAAGGGTCTTCCGCGGCCGTGGGCTCCTTTGCAACTACGGTGCGGACATGGGAGAGAATTCGATCCAGCAGCTTTGCTGAGCCTGTGCCGGCCAAGGCTGCAACAAGAACCGTCGCCAGGCAGGTGAGCACCGCGAGGCGAGGACCGCCCTGGCTGAGGACCAACGCAACCGCCGTGACAGGCAGATGATAGCCTCCGCTGATCCCTCCCGCTGCACCCGCCGCTCCGGCAAGATCGCTCGGCACTCTGAGCGAAGGTGCAAACGCTCGTCCGGCCAGATCGCCAATTGCCAGGAACGGCACAAACAGGCCGCCGCATCCGCCTGCTGCGGCCGACGCTGTGGTGGCTACTGCGCGGAGCACGTCAACGACGAGCACAGTGATTGCCGCGGCGCCCTTTGCGCTTTCCACCCACGTGATCGCCCCGCCGCCTGGGCCTATGGCAGCGGAAGGAGCGGCTATCTTCGAGAGCATCACTGCGGCTGTTCCCAAAGCCAGCCCCCCAAGCACGAGCCGGACAGTTGGGTTGGCCTGCCAGGCCTTCGCTCGATAGATGGCCGCTGCCGAAAGCGAAGTAATCGAGCCGGAAAGCACTCCAATAAGCAGGGCCGCGGCAAAGGCTTGATAAAAGCTGTGCGGTGGTTCGTTGGGAACAACCAGGCGGATCAGGTTTATACCAAGGTAAAGCTTCAAAAGCCATCCAACGAATCCTCCCACAAGCGCCGCCGTTACCCGCTCGACGTTGAGCGGCGCTTTGTGCCGTCGACCCAGCTCAAGAATGTATGCGGCGCCGACGAGCGGAATTCCAATGAGCGCAGCAACACCTCCCGCGCCGCCCCCAACCGCTGCGGGCCGAAGAATACGGCGGAAGCGAGTTCCGAGAGCTGCTCCCGTGGCGACCCCGATATAGGCCGCGGGGGCTTCGGTCCCCATCGGCCCGCCGAGGCCGACCGTTGCGAAGATGGCAAGAAGATGAATTGGGGTAAGGTGCCACGGAAAGCGTTCCTCAGCTCCCGCGGATGACACCATGTCGTCCGTCAGATGCGAGCGAGCTGCATGAGGCGGAAAGGTTCTCCACCTGGCCGCCCACCTTGGTCGTTGCGGATTTTGCTCGTCGCTGCTGAAACCGAATCGGTAAAGCACTAGAACGGAGAGCGCCAATCCGAGAAGGGGCACGAGGATGAGAACCCAGACGTTCTGCCTGGAGACCACATCCAACACCGCCTTGAGCATCACAGTGAACCCAACGACGAGCAATGCTCCCATCAATCCACCGAGGAGGCCACCGAGCGCTGAAACTGCAATGGTTGAAGGCAGAGGTGAGCCTGGAGCGGACGCTTTCACATTTCTCACAACAACCACCAAACGATTTTGGCCTCTCCCGGCGGAAAGGCCAAAATGACTTACTGTTTGCTTTGATGGCGCCGGGAGGTGGGCAGAGCTTTATCCCGTGTTGAGAACACCTAAGCTACTGATTCCAGAATCGACAACATCGGAAAACTTGCAGGCGCTCTCACGAAAGGTCCTTCCTGCATTGCGCTGAACTGAACCTCACTGACTCAGCCGGACTTTTACCGGAGCGCCTGAGTACTCCACGGTGGTGAATTGCGCAGGCGTGAATGGGACCCCTGCGGCATGCGATTTCGAGACCAGGACTACGCGGAAGGTGCGGCGTTGCAACATGCCCTCAAAGCTGCCGGTGCGTGCTCCAATTTCAAGGCTTTGCGAGCTTTCGTTCCAGCGGATCGGAATCAGCGACCGAGCGTCTTTTTCGTAGTCGAATGTCGTGCCCTGGTCTTCGTAGAGCGTGAACGCGCCATTTGCGCCAGCGTAGACGTAGAGCGTAATCGGGTCGCAGGGTTTTTCGCCGATGTACTGCATCGCCGGCGCATACGGAATAATGGAGCCG
>JASIJX010000500.1 GCA_030049955.1 Acidobacteriaceae bacterium | reverse complement strand
ATGCCATTCAGGCCGGCTTCCTGCGTACCAAGCTGGAGCATCTGCCCAAGTGGAATGCGCAACGACGAGAGCGCGCCGCCGAATACAACCGGCTCCTCGCAAACCATGATGCTGTCATCTGCCCCTATGAGCCGTCCTGGTCGCGCGCTGTGTATCACCTCTACGTGATCCGCACCGCCGATCGCGAGGGGCTCATCAGCCATCTGAAGGCCGCCGGCATCGGCACGGGAATCCATTATCCCGTTCCCCTGCACATGCAGAAGGCCTATGCGTGGCTGAACTATCGCACCTCCGATCTGCCGGCAGCCAGCCGTGTTGCAGATGAGATTGTCTCTCTGCCGATGTACCCGCAACTGACGCAGCAGCAGCAGGAAAAGGTGGTCGAGGAAATCGGGGCATTTACCGATTTCAGTACAGCCAAGCGTCCGGCCGAAAAAGTAGCTGCCACGACGCTGGCGGAGATCACGGCGTGAATCAGGCTCGCAGCGTCGAAGTCAACGGCAACGTGAAAGCATTCCCCAAGCCGATGCCAGATCTGGAAGCTCGCAAAGTTGTCTCCGATTCCAAGGATACGGCCATGCCTGCTCCCATGAATTCCAGGTTGAGGGGCCGCAAGGTGTGGATTGACCTCGACAACTCTCCACACGTACCGTTCTTCCTTCCGATTATCCGTGAGCTTGAGCGACGAGGCTGTGATGTGGTGCTTACGGCAAGAGACTGCTTCCAGGTATGTGAGTTGGCTAACATGGCTGGGCTGAAGTACCGGAAAGTTGGCCGTCATTACGGAAAGCGCCGCGTCGCCAAGCTGGCAGGACTGGGGGTTCGAATGCTGCAGCTGGCGCCCTGCATCCTGCGCAGAAGGCCTGAGATAAGTGTTTCGCACGGTTCGCGATCACTGATCGCACTATCTGCGCTGTTAGGAATCCGCAATATCACGATCGCTGATTATGAATTTGCTGATCTTCGGCTTGCAAAGTGGCTTGGATCCGCGCGAAACAAATGGATGATGACTCCGGAAGTCATTCCCTCGGACGCTTTTGTCTGTAATGGCTTCCAGCCTGATCACGTGCTGCACTACCCGGGGATCAAGGAAGACGTGTACGTTCCGTCCTTCTTGCCGGATCCGTCGCTTAAAGAGTCTCTTAGACTCACCTCGGAAGAGCTGATCGTGGTGATTCGTCCACCGGCCACTGAGGCGCATTACCACAATCCCGAAAGCGAAAAGCTACTCATGGCTGTATTCGATCTTCTCGGCGGGCGCCCCGAAGCGAAGGCGGTTTTGTTACCTCGCACTCCGAAGCAGGAGTCGGAGTTGCGAAACGCCAAGCCGGAGCTCTTCGCCTCTGGAAAAGTTGTCGTTCCGCAGCATGCGGTGGATGGGCTCGATCTGATCTGGTACTCGGACCTGGTCATCAGCGGGGGCGGCACCATGAATCGCGAAGCAGCCGCGCTGGGAATTCCGGTCTACAGCCTATTCCGCGGGAAGCTCGGCGCCGTGGATAGACATCTGGCGAAGACCGGCAAGCTGACTCTTTTGGAAAGCGAGCAGGACGTGCAACAGAAACTGAAGCTGGTTCGCCGCGAACGGAGATCCAGCTTTCTTCCGGAACAGGAAGCCACTCTGCAGGCGGTGGTCGGTCACATTTGCGCGGTTCTGGAGAGTCGAGGCTGAGTCATGCATCAGAGTACAGTGGCTCAACAAAATGAGTGCGACCTGGGCGGCTGGAGCATCGCGGAACTCTGCGATATGGCCGCAAGGGGCCTGCGACCCATGTTAGACCCGAACAAGCAGATATTCTGCTACACCTACCAACAAACCGAGGACGGCCTCGCGCGGATTGGTCTGTCGCCGCGGTATACGATGATGACTCTGCTGGGCCTGCGTCGTTACGAAGCAAGTGAGCGGTCATCTCCGGTTGCGACAACGCCGGTGTTGGAGGCTTTATTGCAGGACCTGCGGTGGGTGACCGGGGCGGGCGATCTGGGACTGCTGCTGTGGACTTGTGCGGAACTGGCGCCGGAACGCATTCAGAGAATCTACGAAGAGCTGCATGCACAGGAAGCGCTCACACGCTTCGCGGACGGGCAGTTGGGCAGCACAATGGAAATCGCGTGGTATCTGACCGGGCTGGTCAGCTGTCTGCAGGCAGGCTGTAGCGCTTTGCCCGGGCTCGCCGAGCAAACCAGCGCTGCGAAGGAGATCCTGAAGCGGAACTGCGGAGAGGCCGGTGTTTATGGACACCGCAGCCGGAGCAAGTCCCCGGCCGGATATCTTCGCCGCAGGATCGGAAGCTTCGCCGACCAGGTGTATCCCACGATTGCTATGGCTCGGTTGGCGCAGGCCCACGATGACGATGAGGCAGGGGCGATGGCGCTGCGCACCGCAACCACGATGTGCGAACTGCAGGGCAGTCTGGGCGAATGGTCCTGGCATTACGACGCGACGACAGGGAGGGTGGTCAGCCGCTATCCCGTCTACTCGGTCCACCAGCACGCCATGGCGCCAATGATGCTGTTTGCT
>JASIJX010000064.1 GCA_030049955.1 Acidobacteriaceae bacterium | reverse complement strand
TTTTCAGCTCAGCAAAATCGGAATCGCCGGCCCTTCGACAAGCGGCTTGGTGACCTGATTCTCGCCCTTCACGTAGGCAATTTTGCCCGCGTCAATCTCTTCCTGGGCGATGCGGCACGCTTTCTGGGAGCGCGTCGCGACAAGCGCATGGGAGCCGTTCTGCAACTGGCGGGCCCGCCGCGCCGCGACTAGAACCTTGCGGTAATTCGAGTCGAAGCTGGTCTCAATCGTCATCGGGGTCATCTCCAAACGGAAGCTGCTGCTGGCCGGAAGGTCCAATGATGCCGAACGCCTCCAGCACAGGCTTGAGCCGCTCCTGGGAGTTCGATTGCAGACAGGCAGCGGCGACCTCCAACACCCTTCGCGAGCGGTAGGCGATGGCCTCGCCGTTGCGATAAAAACGCTCGGCCAGCACAATGGCTTCCAATTGTGCGACCGCGCGGTCAAGGATGTCGTTGACCAAAATATAGCTATACTCGCGATAATTCTCAATCTCTTTGCTGGCCTCGCGCAGCCGCCGGAAGACTTCTTCCTCGTTCACTACGCCCTCGGCGCGGCTGCGGTTGCGCAGCCGGGTGCGCAGCACCGTGGGGTTCGGCGGCAACACGAAGATGCCCACAGCCTCCGGTAGACGCGACCGCATCTGCGCAGCGCCCTGGACATCGATATCGAGCAGGAGGTCGTGGCCGGCCAGCCGCGCCTCATCGAGCGACGATTTTGCTGTCCCGTAGAGGTTTCCAAACACCTCCGCCCATTCCAGAAACAATCCTGCCTCAATCATGCGCTCGAATTCTTCGCGGGTGGTGAAGTGGTACTCGCGCCCGTCTTCTTCGCTGCCGCGCGGGGCGCGGGTCGTCCAGGAGACGGCGAAATCGATGCCGATTACCTGCTTGCGCAGCTCGCTGACCAGCGTGCTCTTGCCAGAACCTGAGGGAGCCGAAATGATAAAGAGAATTCCCGCCACTTTTTTGTTCTTGTCCTTGTATTAAGCTTATGGCATTGAGCTTAACCGGCCTGGGTTACTCCACGTTCTGTATCTGCTCGCGAGCCTTTTCAATTTCGGCTTTCATGGCCAGGCCCAGCTCGGTAACGCGCGTCCCCTTGCCGCCCAGCCCCCCGGTCTTTGAAAGCAGCGTGTTGGCTTCGCGGTTCATCTCCTGCAGCAGAAAATCCAGCTTCTTGCCCACTTCGCCGCCGGCATCCAGCAACTCGCGAAAATGCCCAATGTGCGTGCCCATGCGCGCCAGCTCTTCAGAAACATCGCTGCGGTCTACCAGCACGGCAACCTCCTCGAGCAGGCGCTGCCGGTTGAACTCCGGCCCCGTGGCCGCCGCGAGCCGCTGCGTCAGCCGCTCCTGATATCGCTGCTCAACCTCCGGAATCAGCTCCGCCACGCCGGCGCTGGCCTCAGCAAGCCGCGTCATAATGTCCAGCAGGATGGCCTCGAGCGCATTGCCCTCGCGCGCGCGCATGATCTTTAGCTGATCGAGCAGCAGCGGAATCTGCTCCAGCACGCTGGCCGCAAGGCCGCTCAGGTCGTCGTCGCTCCGGTTCTCCGGTTGCAGCGCTCCGGGCAGCCGGAAAACCGCGTTCAGGTCCGGTTCGCCTCTCAGGCCGTGCTCGGAACGCGCTGCAGTAAATGAGGCAAGGTACGCCGCAACCAGTTCCCGGTTGTAGCCGCCCTTCTGCTGCGCCGCGCGATCAATGGAGAGCGACAGCTCGACATGTCCGCGGACAAGATTTTCCTTGAGAATGCGGCGTAGTTCCATCTCCAGCGCGTCCAGACCATTGGGGAGCCGGAACTGCAGATCGAGAAAGCGATGGTTTACGCTCTTGATGGTGAGCGTGTAGCTGAGCTGGTTCTGCTCGCCGCGGAGCGGCGCACGCGCCTGCACACGCGCGTAGCCTGTCATCGAAGAGATGGCCATTCGTTCTATTCCTCGGCCCGGAAAGCAAGGGCAGGATCGCAGGCCTCGGCCTGAATTGTGGACGGAGCCGGCGCCATTGGGTCGATCTGCGGCTCCGGCATGTCAATGAACTGGAGTTGATACAACTTCTGGTATGTAGGGGAATTGGCAAGCAGCTCTTCGTGAGGGGCGATAGCGGTAATGCGCCCACCTTCAAGCACAGCGATGCGATTGGCGCGCCGAATCGTCGACAGCCGGTGCGCAATCACGATCACGGTCCGGCCCTGCATCAGGTTCGCCAGCGCCGCTTGCACCAGCGATTCGCTCTCCGCATCGAGCGCCGACGTCGCCTCGTCGAGAATAAGGATGGGCGAGTTCTTCAGGATGGCGCGCGCGATGGCGATGCGCTGCCGCTCGCCGCCCGAAAGCCGGAAGCCTTTTTCGCCGACGATCGTGCCGTAGCCCTGCGGCATGCGCAGGATGAAATTGTGGGCCAGTGCATTGCGCGCAGCCTCTTCAATCAGCGCGGGCCTGGTCTCCGGCTGGCCGTAGGCGATGTTGTTGCGCACTGTGTCGTTGAACAGAATCGTTTCCTGCGTCACCTGGGCAATCTGCCGGCGCAGCGAGGCCAGCGTCAGGTCGCGCACGTCCAGCCCGTCGATCATGATGCGCCCTGAAGTCACATCGAAGAAGCGCGGAATCAAATTGACCAGCGTGGACTTGCCCGCGCCGCTTGGCCCCACCACGGCCAGCACTTCGCCCGTCCGCACTTCGAGATCGACATTATGCAGAATCTGCTGCTCGCCGTCGGAATTGGCGTAGGAAAAACCGACATCCTCAAATTTGACCGAATTCCGGAACTGGCCGAAGTTAACTGCGCGCGGACGTTCTACAACGTCGTCTTTGGTGTCGAAGTAGCCGAAGATGGATGATGATGCGCCCATCGCCTGTTGAAAACTGTTGTAGTAAGTGGCAAAGCGCCGAATCGGGTCGTACAGCTTGAAGAGCAGAATGATGAACGTGCCAAACGCGCCAATCGTCATGTGGCCGCTTTTGATTGCATCGCGCCCGATCCAAAGCAGCGCCGCAATGGCGATTGCGCCAATCGTATCCATCAGCGGCGAACTGATGGACTGAACCCGGATGCTGCGCAGGTTGGCGCGGAACAGCCGCCGCGCTGCCGTCTTAAATCGCAGAATCTCCCACAGCTCCGTGTTGAACGCTTTCACGATCCGGTTGCCGGTTACCGTTTCGTGCAAAATGTTCTGGATTTCAGCCAGCTTGTCCTGGCTTGAGCGGGTGCGGTGCCGTACCTCGCGGCCAATCTTGCGCGCCGAGGTGACCACCACGGGAATGAACAGCAGCAGCGCCCAGCTTAGATATCCGCCCAGCTTGACGACAAACACAATGGCGATCAGGAAGGTGAAGAACTGCTGCAGGAAATCGCCGATTACCGAGCTGACTGCAACCTGTACGCGGTCCACATCGTTGACGAGAGTAGAAAGAATGCTGCCTGTCGAATGCCGATGAAAAAAGCTGGAGGAACGGCGCAGCGTAGCCTCATAAAGCTTGTTGCGCAGATCGGTAATCGTTCCAAAGCCTGCATAATTGACCAGGTATGTGCCCAGATAATCGCCAATACCCTTCAGCACCGTAGACACGACCAGCGCATAAGCTACCACGACCCAGGCGTTATGCAGATGCATGAAGCGCGGAATGACCATCCGCAGGTCAAAGTGCCATCGCGAATGCGGGTCGCCGAGTATGATGGGCCCCTCGGGAGCATCTGGCGCAAGAACGCGGTCAAAAATCGGCTGAAAGAGCAGAACCCGAAAGTTGTCGAGCAGGCCCACCGCCGCCAGCAGCAACACGCCCAGTATCCATTGCAATGTGTAGGGCAGACCGTAGCGCAGAAGGCGGAGAAAATACTTCATGAATGACCCGCCGCCGGCGCTTCAGCCTTCCGGGATGTTGCGGAAAGCGCCATCTAAATATTGTAATGGCCGAGTGAACCCGACCGTAACCAGCAGGTCTTGGCGCACTTTGCGCACCGTTTTTCTCGACCGCGACGGCGTCCTGAACGAAAAAGCGCCGGAGGGCGACTACGTCACCAGTTGGGAGCAATTCCGCGTCCTGCCCGGCGTCCCGCAGGCCATCGCGCGCCTCAACCGCGCGGGAATGCGCGTCATCGTAGTGACCAACCAACGAGGCATCGCCCGCGGGCTCTATACGCTAGAAGACGTCGACGCCACGCACGCCCATTTTGCCGAGTTGCTCGCGCAGCACGGCGCCCACGTGGACGCATTCCTGATCTGCCCGCACGAGGAAGGGGAGTGCAACTGCCGCAAGCCGCTCACCGGTCTTTTCGATGAGGCCGTAAGGCGCTTTCCCGACATCACCGCAGCCGAAAGCGTCATGATCGGCGATTCAGCCGCCGACATGGAGTTCGGCCGCCGCCTGGGAATGGCGACCATCCGGATCGCATCCGATCCCCACGCCCCGAAAACCGCAGCCGAAAACGTCGGAAAAGCAGCAGACCTCGAGTTTGCCTCGCTTCCTGAAGCAGTAGAAGCGCTCCTGTGAACGCGGACGCGAACCGTCAGAGATCGCCCATGGACTGTCACTGACGAGCCAGAAAGCCAGCGCGGATTGGGGCCGGAAACGAAGATGAAGAGTTTGACCCCGCTCGCCAACGCCCAGTATGATGAACAAGTTGGCTGATACTGCCGCGGCGCCTGCCGTTGCATAAGCCATCGGTCGGTTTACCAACCGCCCAGTGCGTAATTTCTGCCCCCTCGTTCAACGGCAGGACAGCTGACTCTGGATCAGCATATCGG
>JASIJX010000499.1 GCA_030049955.1 Acidobacteriaceae bacterium | reverse complement strand
CGTAGTGATAGCCGTAGCCGTGGGCTTCGGTGTCAGGGCTGAGCTGCACCATGCCGAAGGGTGTCGCGGGACCGGGAAACAAATTGATGCCGTTACCGGGACCGGCGCCGGTGCCAATCAGCGGGTTCACGCTGGCGGCGAGCCCGGCCGATGGTTGTTGCGCCCACGCCGTGGGTGCAAATACAGCTACGGCAACGAGCAGCGGCGCGGATGCGATGGAGCGAGGAAAAAAGGCGAGCAAACCAGATGGGCAAAAAAGGAAATGCTTCATAGAGACCGGTCTCTCCAAGGACAAGATTATACTCGCGGCTCGCATGGCGCGATGAACGGACCGAGCCGCAAGCAGCCGCAAGGGGCGGGATGTGAATTTTCGCGCGGTTAGGTTGATTCCAAATTGACCCGCTGCTCCGCGCCGGCCGATGCGCCGATGCCTGTAAAATTGTCGTAACAGTTCCTCTCATCGACATTCGGAGAAGGTTTGGAGGATTTTTGCTTTACTGGCTGCTGTACGAAAAACTTTTTCCGTTCTTTCACCCGTTCCGGATCTTCCGTTACCTGACGTTCCGCACCGCGTTTGCTTCGCTTACGGCGATGCTGATCGCGCTTTTCATCGGCCCTTACGTGATTCAGAAGCTGCGCGAGTTTCAGATCGGCCAGTTTGTGCGCGAGGATGGGCCGCAGTCGCACCTCAAAAAGACGGGCACGCCGACCATGGGCGGCGTATTGATCTGCATCGCCATCCTGCTGCCCACGGTGCTCTGGGCCGACCCGTCGAATCCCTTTGTGTGGGTCGCAGTGTTTTCTACGGCGGCATTTGGCGCCATCGGATTTGCCGACGATTACATCAAAGTGGTGAAGCGGCGCAGCCTGGGGCTCACCGCGCGGGCCAAACTGCTGTGGCAGGGCGTGGTCGGGCTCATCGTGGCGATCGCACTTGTGATCCTGGACCAGTTCAAGCTTTTCAACACGCGGCTGAGCGTGCCGTTTATCAAAAGCCTGCGGCCGGATCTGATGTGGCATCACTGGCCGGCCACGCTGTCGCATCTTTGGCCGCTGGCCTTTGCGCCGTTTGTCATCTGGGTGGTGCTGTGGCTTTCGCTCTCGTCAAACGCGGTCAACCTGACCGACGGTCTCGATGGTCTCGCCATCGGGTGCACGATTATTGCTGCGGGCGCACTGGCCGTGCTCACGTACGTGAGCGGGCACGTAGTCTTTGCCGATTATCTTGAGTTGCAGCGCATGCCGCCCGTGGGCGAGCTTACGGTTTTTTGCGGCTCGATGGTTGGCGCATCGATTGGTTTTCTGTGGTACAACGCGCACCCGGCCCAGGTGTTCATGGGTGATGTGGGATCGCTCGCGCTGGGCGGGGCCATCGGAACCGTCGCGGTGATGATCCGCCAGGAATTGTTGCTGCCGTTTATCGGCGGCGTGTTTCTGCTTGAGGCGCTCTCGGTAATACTGCAAGTCGGCAGTTACAAACTGCGCAAAAAGCGCATCTTCCGCATGGCGCCGCTGCATCATCATTTTGAGCAGCTCGGCTGGGACGAGTCGAAGGTAATTGTTCGTTTCTGGATCGGTGCGCTGGTCTTTGCGCTCTTCGCGTTGACGACGTTGAAGCTGCGGTAATCGCTGTTCAAAGAGTGCCGCCCAGGAAACTGCCGCTCGCAAAACTGCCGCCCGGAAACTGCCGTAGGATAAACCCATGATGGAGTTGAAAGGCAAGAAAGTCCTCGTCGTCGGCCTTGGCAAGTCCGGGCTGGCGGCGGCCTTGTTTTTGCGCCGCAAGGGCGCGCAGGTCACGGTCTCCGACGTGCGCAGCGCCGAGTCGCTGGCCAATGAGATTCCGACCTTGCTTGACGAAGGAATCATGGTGGAGGCCGGCGGCCATGGCCTGCTCACCTTCCGCCGGCAGGACCTGATTGTGGTGAGCCCCGGCGTGCCGCTTGATACGCCCGAGCTGGTGCAGGTGAAAAGCTTCGGCCTGCCGGTTATCGGCGAGCTTGAACTCGCAGCGCGGTTTCTCAAAGGCAAGATTCTCGCCATCACGGGATCGAACGGAAAGACCACGACGACGACGCTGGTGGGCGCGATTCTTGCCGAAGCCGGAATTCCGGCGCTGGTGGGCGGCAACATTGGCGTGCCGGTGGTGGACCTGATCGAGCAGAGCGCCGACGACATGTGGTCGGTGCTGGAGGTTTCGAGCTTTCAGCTCGAGAGCACAAAGACCTTCCACCCCGCAGTGGCAGTGATCCTGAACATTACTCCCGATCATCTTGACCGGCACGGCAGCTTTGAAAACTATGCGCGGGCCAAAGAGCGGATCTTCGCCCAGCAGGACGAAAGTGATGCGCTGGTGTTGAACGCCGACAATGCGCGCACCGCGCAGGCGGCTGCGCGATCAACTGCGAACGTCCTTTGGTTTTCCATCGAGCACCCAGTGGACCAGGGCTCGTGGATCGAGGATGGTTGGGTTGTGTATCGAGCCGAGAGCGAAGCGGCTATTGAGAAGATCTTGCCGCTGAACAAAATTCCGCTCAAAGGCGAGCACAACGTGGAGAACGTGGTGGCAGCGGTGAGCGCAACCCGCCAGGCTGGCGCTTCCGCAGAGGCGATCGGGCGCGCCATCGAGAAGTTCCAGGCCGTGGAGCACCGCCTGGAGTTTGTGGCCAGCGTCAACGGCGTGGATTTCTACAACGACTCGAAGGCCACGAATGTGGACGCAACCGCGAAGGCGGTCGCAGCATTTCCGACGGGGATTCATTTGATTCTGGGCGGCAAGGATAAGGGCTCAGACTACACGACGCTCTCAGATCTGCTGCGCGAGCGGGTGCGCGCGGTTTACACCATCGGTTCGGCAGCCGCGAAGATCGAGTCGCAATTGCGCGGAGCGGTCAGTCTGCACTCGTGCGAGACGCTGGAGAAGGCGGTGAATGCAGCGGCGTCAGCGGCGCGGCCAGGCGAGGTGGTATTGCTGGCGCCGGCTTGTTCAAGCTTTGACCAGTTCGAGAATTACGAACACCGCGGCCGTGTATTTAAGGAACTCGTAAATGAGCGGCGTCCGGTAAAGGCGGGCTTTTAGCTCCCAGCTTCTAGCTGCCAGCTATTGGCGAGGCAGCAGCGCCTTCCGTTCAAAGGCAACGCCAGGATAGAGCACTGAAGAGTTTTTCTGTTCCCTAGCCCCTAACCCCTATTCCCTGCTTTTCTGTTCACTGTTCAAATACCCCGCAGAGCCGGCGGATTGCGCGTTGTACCGCTTGCGCGGCTATGCTGGAACCTGCGGGAACCATCCTGCCGAAGGGCTCTTTACTGCATCATGGCCAAGCGCGTCGGCGTCGACAAATGGATGTTTTTTACCACGCTTCTCCTCGTCGTCGTCGGCCTGGTGATGGTTTTTTCGGCGTCCGCCGTGGTCGCGCAGGAGCGGTATCACTCGCCTTACACGTTTCTTATTGATCAGGCAGTGTGGGCCCTGGCCGGCGGGTTGGCCATGCTGGCGCTGATGCACATCGACGCGCGCCGCTACAACTCTCCGCGATTCATTTATCCGGCGCTTTCCATTACAACGCTGCTGCTGGTCGCGGTCTTCCTGTTTCCCGGCTCGCACAACACGCACCGCTGGATCCGCTTCGGCGAATTCTTCACGTTTCAGCCGTCGGAGATCGCCAAGCCCGTGCTGGTGCTGTTTCTGGCGTGGTTTCTTCACAATCGTCTGGATGCAATGCGCGACTGGAAGAACACACTGCTGCGCGCCGCAATGGTTCCGGTGCTGTTCATGCTGCTGATTGTGCGGCAGCCTGACCTGGGCACGGCGCTGGTGCTGGGCGGCGTAACGGCGATGATGCTGGTGCTGGCCGGCATGGAGTGGAAGTACCTGGTTGGCGCCGCGCTTGCGGCACTGCCGTTTCTCTGCGGCCTCCTGTTTCTGGTGCCGTGGCGCAGGGCGCGCATGCTGGCCTTCATGAATCCGGCTGCCGACCCGCAGGGTGCGGGGTTTCACATCACCCAGTCGCTAATTGCCGTGGGCACCGGCGGGTTCACAGGGCGCGGCTACATGGAAGGCATGCAGAAGCTCTTCTATTTACCCGAAGCCTCGACGGATTTTATCTTCGCCAACATCGCCGAGGAACTGGGATTTATCGGCGCAATGCTGATCGTCATTTTATTTGTGGTCTTCGCGGTGCGCGGGCTGCGCGCGGCCTTCCGTTCACAGGACCCATTCGCGCGGCTGGTGGCTTTCGGCATTACCACAACGATCCTGCTGCAGGCCTTCTTCAACATCAGCGTGGTGCTGTCGCTGGTGCCCACCAAGGGCATTCCGCTGCCGTTGATCTCAAAAGGCGGCACGTCGCTGTTCTTTACGCTCGCCAGCATCGGGATTCTGTTAAACATTACGCGGCAAGTGGAGTGAAGCAGGGAACAGGGACTAAGGATAAGGCCGTCACTGTGCGAAGCTCAATCTAGAGGAACATCTTGTCTCAACTGCGTGTTTTGATTGCCGGAGGCGGGACCGGCGGGCATATCATTCCCGCGCTTGCGGTGGCGAGCGAGCTTGTGAGCCGCCACTCGGCTGAGGTGCTTTTTGTGGGCACGGCGCGTGGGCTTGAATTGCGGCTCGTGCCCGAGGCAGGCTTTCCGCTGCGGCTCATCGACGTCGGCCCATTGAATAATGTGTCGCTAATCACGCGGCTGAAATCGCTGGCGCGGCTGCCCAAAAGCATTTCCGATTGCAAGCAGCTGATCCGCGAGTTTCGCCCGGGCGTAGTCCTCGGCATTGGAGGCTATGCCGCGGGGCCGGGCACGGCCGCAGCGCTGCGTCTGCACGTTCCGGTGCTGCTCTTTGAGCCGAACGCGATGCCCGGCCTTGCCAACCGTCTGGTGGGCAAACGAGTGCAGGGCGCGGCCATCAGCTTTGCAGCTGCGGCGCGCTGGTTCCGCAACGCGCAGGTAACGGGCGTGCCGGTGCGGCCCGAATTCTTCTCGATCGCCCCGCCCGCGTCGCCGCAGCCTCATCTGCTGGTCTTCGGCGGCTCGCAGGGAGCGCGCCTGTTCAACACGCACATGCCGCGGATCGCGAAGGCCTTGCTCGAAGCTGTGCCGGGGCTCACGATTCTGCACCAGAGCGGGCTGCGGAACTACGAGCCCACACTGGCGGCATACCAGGCCAGCGGCGCGGACCCCGCGCGATGGCAGGTGGAAGCATTTTTGAGCGATATGCCCGCGCGATTTGCGCAGGCGCACCTGGTGCTTTCGCGCAGCGGTGCATCAACCGTGGGCGAGGAAGCTGCCGCAGGCAAGCCGGCGCTGCTGGTGCCATTTGCCGCTGCGGCCGACAACCACCAGCGCCGCAACGCCGAGGCCATGGCCGCTGCCGGCGCGGCGGT
>JASIJX010000063.1 GCA_030049955.1 Acidobacteriaceae bacterium | reverse complement strand
CATCGCATCTACGAGCAGGTGCACACGAACGATTACGTTCACCTGTGGAGCACGCTCGGCTCGTTCAACAATCCCATGGGTGTGCACTGGACGGGCATTGTCTTTGGTCTCGGCGGTGCAATTGCGTGCGGCTACTGGACGACGGATTTTCTCGTGGTGCAGCGCGCTATGGCGGCCAAGGACCTGCGCTCGGCGCAACTTGCTCCCATCATCGCGTCGTATTTCAAGATGGTGGTGCCGCTGATCGTGATTTTGCCCGGTCTGCTGGGTCTCGCCGTGCTGCCTTACCACCTGGTGCCGGAGAGCGCCATGCGCCCAGGCCTGCACAGCTATAACGAAGTGCTGCCGCTGATGCTGGCACGCTACTGCGGCCTCGGCCTGCTCGGCCTTGGCATCACCGCGCTGATCGCAGGCTTTATGAGCGGCATGGCCGGCAACGTAAGCGCCTTCGCTACGGTGTGGACCTACGACATCTATCAGCCCTACATTCGCAAGGGCAAGAGCGATGAGCACTATGTGAGCATCGGCCGATGGTGCACCATCCTCGGCGTGTTTTTGAGCATCGGCACTGCATACTTTGTCACCAACTTCAAAAGCATCATGGACTACATGCAGGCGCTGGTGGGCTTCTTCATCTCGCCCCTGTTCGGCTCCGTGATTATCGGCATGATCTGGAAGCGGGCGACGGCCAAGGGCGGCTTTTGGGGGCTGCTCGCCGGAACCGGCTCGTCGGTGGCCATGTACGCGGCCGTCAAGGTTCATCCCGTATGGATCAAGTACGTGGCGCTTTCGCCCGACGCGAAGGACATGGCCGAGAACGTCTACCGCGCGCTCTGGTCGCTGCTCATCTGCATGGCGGTTACGGTGGTGGTGAGCCTATGTACTGAACCCAAGACCGAGAAGCAGCTGGCAGGTTTGGTATGGAGCACAACCAAGATCTCTGAGTATGACCATGTTGGCTCCGATCTGGAGCACAACGGTCAACCGGCCGCTGCTACTCACAAACCGGAAAAGTTGCCGCTCTGGAAAAGGCCGATTTTCTGGGCCTGTGGCGTGGCTGTATTTTTTGCAATTCTGCAGTGGATGTTCTGGTAACGGAGAGAATGAGAGTTTCGCGTTTAAAGCAAATCTTTGTTGGTGCGGCGGCAATTGCGCTGCTGCTGAGCGCTGGGTCTTTATGCAATGCGGCTTCTGCCAACTGCGCACCGTCGGCGCAGGACCGGTTTCTGGCGCTGCCCATTGCGCAGGGCGGCAACGCCGGACCGCGCATGCTCTATCGCTACGGGGTGCCGTTTGTGGAGACGAGCTGGCATGCGCCGGCCGATGGCACGCTGCAGGCAAACGTTGGAACGACCGCAAAGAAGATCTACCTGCTGGGCATGACCGAAGCGACCCGCTCGTCCGCCTGGTCCGATGCGTCCAGCTACGCGGCTCGGTTCTTCGTGGGCGATCATCTGGGCGATGTCAGGCTGCACTATGTGGATGGCTCGACCGAGGATTATCCGCTTATTCTTGGCGAGAGCGTATGGGAGGGCCTTTCCTTTTACCAGGCGCGGGAGCCATTTCCGACCGATGCGCATCTGCGTGCAACCTTCCAGAACGCACTGCGGCTGTATCCGGCGGCGCCAACCGATGACGGCAATTACGTCGCGGTGATTCAGCCCAGGGACGCGCCGCTCGCGAGTATCGAGGTTGTGGATTCAAAAGAGAAGCGTGGCTCGGTGACTATCGCCGGGATCACGGTGGAAGTGGCGCAGGAAACGGGTATTCCGGGCTCCACTCCGATTGACCCCGGCGACTTCACGCCTGACTTCATCCGCTTTGCAGAGCAGAAGCCGCTGCGCGCGGCTGGAGAAGACGAGGCGGGCGCGAAAGAGCGGCTGGACGCGTTCATCGATGCGTTCTACACGTCCGATGCTGTGTTCCGTCATCCGATTGCTCCGCAGATACCAAAGGGATACATTGGGCCGCATATCGCGTTCAGTGGGACGCCGTACGCGGAAGCGCTCCAGAATGCCTTCTACGCCAACGTGCAGGACATGCTCGACAAAGTCGATACCGACGGGACGTATCACACGTCGACCAAGGGCGCGCTGGCTTGGGCGGGCGATCCGCGGTCGGCGGGTGGCGAGTTCGGGACTTTCCGTAATGGCGTCGGCGTTTACTACGATCACGCCTGGTCGCGCGATCTAGGCCGCAGCCTGCAGGAGCTCACCGAGCTTGGCTACGTCGATCGGGCGTCGCATACGGCGGATTTCGCATTTCGCTCGGCGCGGACCTGGGCAGAGGACCCCAACCTGACATACAACGGATCGCCGCTGCCGCCGCACTGGAGCCGCATCATCAATCATCCCGATTTCTCGTTGCCTCTCGAAAACGACGGGCACGGGCTGATCTCGATCTTCATTTACAAGCTGTGGCAGCGGATGCCGGATCGCGATGCATGGCTGCGCGCGCATTGGGCCGATGTGAAGCTGGCTGGCGACTGGATTCCCTGGCAGTTTGATCACGCCAACATCACCGGCGCGAAGAACGGCGCGCTGTTTACCACGGGCGAGTCCGCAGGAGGCAAGGGATACAGCGTGTATCCAGACACCGTGTGCATGGACGCGCTGTTCGCATTTGCGAAGATGGCCGATTCGATCGGCGAGACGCAATCGGCGACGCTGTGGCGCGATCGTGCGGAAAAAATGCACGAAGCGATTCCGGAGAATTACCTGATCGATGATCCCAAATATGGGCGGGTGTGGACGCTGAAGGATGCGGGCTGGCCCAACAAGAGCACGGTGCTGGGGCCGCTGATCTTCACCGCCGATACCAAGGGTTTCGCGCCTTCGGATGATGATCCGGCGTGGCACGCCGCAAATGAGGCGGCGTACCAGCGGATGATCGACACGTACAAGCCGTTCGGGTTTTACGGATGGGCGATGGGCTATGGTCAGGGCTTCGTGACGCAGTCGGCGCTGCTGCTGGACCGGATGAAAGACGCTACGACGATGCTCAACTGGACCGCCCGCGAAGTGTACGATCCGCAGATTGACTCCTTTGTCGTGCCAGAGGGTGTACAGGTCACGCCTGACGGCCGTTACATTTACCGGACTGGCGATCAAGGCAACGGCGTGCAGGAGGCCGAGATCGTCAAGACGATGCGGCTGATTGTTGGCATCGATGATACCCAGCCACGGCGGCTGCGGATCTTTCCGCGCATGCCGTACGGCTGGAGCGAGATTGGCGCAAGCGATTATCCGGTGTTCGATGGCCGTGACATGGCGCACATTAGCTACTCACTGCACCGAACCGGAACTGGCGCTGACGCGGGAATAAATTTCACCGTCGGCGCGGACCGCGATCTGGGTCCGGTCGTGTTGCGCGTGGGCCCGTTTGCCGACCAGCCCGCGGTTACAGCTGTGCGCGTGAACGGCAAGACCCCGGCGCATGCGGCAGTGGAGCACAGCGGTGATTCCTGGTGGGTGCGATGGACGCAGGACGTAAGCCGCACAACCATTGCGGGATCGCAAGGAGACTGAGGGAGGGAAGCGATGCGCGAACGGCAAGAGATGCTGCCGGTCTGGTTCTTCATCGGGATTCTGCTGCTGGTCTACGGGGTGATCATCTTCGTCACCGCGATGCGCGAGTGGTCGCATCCGCCGGCGGTGGTGCTGTCGAACTATCATCCGGGCGTGTGGGGCGGCATTGTCCTGCTTTTGATTGGCGGTTTCTACGTGGTGCGCTTCTGGCCGGGGCGCAAGTAAACGCAGCCGGGCTGCGCGATTGGGCAAGTTTGCTCGAACGGGCGAAAAGCTCCATGGGTTTTTATTTTCTGGCTGATATACTGCTTCTTCCGGTGCGGAGCCTATTGGGTTCGATGCGTTGCGGGTACCGGTCCCGCAGGCGCTGTGGCCGCTCGCCGGCGGAATGGTTAAGGAGAGCAAGTGAACATCAGAGAGATCGCCCGGCGGGCCCGCGTTTCCCACTCCACGGTTTCGAGGGTCATCAATCAGATTGAAACGGTCGATCCGCGGCTGGTGCGGCGGGTGCAGGCCGTGATTCAGGAAGTGGGCTACCGGCCTAATTTCCAGGCGCGCGCGCTGGCTCGCGGGCGCAGCCATACAGTGGGCCTCATTGTCTCCGAGCTAAGCGGCGGCAATCCGTTCTTCTCTGAAGTCATTCTCTATTTCGAGCGCGCCGCCGTCGAGCAAGGCTACGAAGTTCTTGTCAGCTTCGCGGATACTGAAACGCATCCCGATCACATCGCCATCTGTGCCCAGCGCATGCAGGAGCGGCAGGTGGAAGGCATTGCGGCGCTGACCTTCGGCATGGAGGAACAGCTTGCCAAATCGACCATCGACGTTCCCATGGTCTACGCGGGGGCCGACCACGACGTGGACGGCGTGCGCAATGTGCGCATCAACTATCTTCCCGGCTTTCGCGAGGCGATCAAGCACCTGGCCGAGTTCGGTCACGAACGCATCGGGTATCTGAGCGGGCAGTTGAGCTGGAGCAGCATGAAGACCCGTTTCGAGGTATTTCGCAAGGCAATGAAGCTTGCCGGCGTAACGTTCGACAAGGATCTTGTGGCGGAGTGCGATCACACCTGGGATGGCGGCGCGCTCGGCATGGGAATGTTGCTCAATCTGCCGAAACCCCCTACGGCGGTGCTGTGTTGTAACGACGTGGCCGCCGTCGGCGCATTGAAGACACTTGCCGGCCGTAGTCTTCAGGCGGGAAAAGACATCGCGCTCATCGGCTTCGACGACCTGACTATCTGCCGTTTCACCCAGCCCTCGCTCACGACCATCCAGTTCTCGCCGCGCGAAATTGCCGGCCTCGCGTTTCGCGCTCTCCTCGAGGATATTCAGGGCGTCGCCAAGAAGACCAGCTTCGAATACAAGACCCGCTTCATTCTGCGCGATTCGACCTGCGCACCCGCGCCCAGATCGGCCTGACGAGCGGCCGAAACGGGCAATGAGGGCCGTTTTTCCCGGCTCGAGATTGCTCTGCGCCTGGGCGTTTCTGTCTTGACAAGCCGGGCCGGAGTCTGGTCTTATCTTGGACGGCTCGGATTTTCCCCTGTCAACAAACGTTTGTCTTCGATTTATGGAAATCAGGCTCAGGAGCTCCGAACGATTCAGCCTTGCCTGAGAAGAGGTTTGTCTTCATGAAGTCGATTTACGT
>JASIJX010000062.1 GCA_030049955.1 Acidobacteriaceae bacterium | reverse complement strand
TCGTGGACGTTGAAGCTGGAGGTGTCGATGAGGGTGTCGGCGACGTTGCGGATGGGGTCGAGGAGTTGCCGCTCTTCGACGATGGAGCGGGAGACGGTTTCGCTGCGGCCAAGTGGGTGCGGGCGGCGCGTCTCCGAGTAGCGGCGGACAAGGACTGCGTCCTGGGCGTCGAGGAAGACGACGCGGGTGTGCAGGAGCGCCTTTACCTTTTTGAGGATGTCGGGCAGGCGGTCGAGCGTGGCGCCCTCGCGGACATCGACCACAATGGCCGCGTGATCGATCTCGGGGGACTGGCTGATGAGCAGGGCGAAGTCGGACATCAGCTCGAGGGGAAGGTTGTCGACGCAGTGGAAGCCGAGGTCCTCGAATGCCTTGAGGGCCGAAGCCTTGCCGGCTCCGGAGATGCCGGTGACGATGACCAGCTCTTTCTGCGGTTGATCTTGCATGGAGGATGGGCCGGCTTCTGCCGTTTCGGGCGCCTGCTCGAAGGGCGTCATGGGCTTATCGTACACCGCCGGTTGGCCTTGTCGTGGGCAGTCAGGATGGGAAATTCAGGGCGTGAAGCTCTTGCTGGCGTTCTTCGGGGCCGGTGAAGCGGACTGCATCTGCTGGTCGAAGATCTCGACGCGGCCGGCGCCTTTTTGCCGGGCGCGGAACAGGGCGGCTTCGGCGTCGCGAATGAGCAGATCGGCGGAGACGGACCCGGTTGCGGGCATGACCGCGCCAATGCTGGCGCCAGATTCGAGGCTGAGCCCGGAGATCTCGAATGGCCGCTGCATCTCGCCAAGCAGGCGCGCGGCGACGAGGACAAGATCCCCCACGCCGAGGATGTTTTCGGCCAGGATGGCAAACTTGTCGCCGCCGAAATGCGCTGCGGTGTCGCCAGAGCGCAATACCGCGGTGAGCCGCTTGGAGATGGATTTAAGCAGGTCGTCAACTGCGGCCTGGCCCAGGGTGTCGTTGAACTCGTTGAAGCGGTCAACATTCATGTAAAGTACGCCGCAGGTTTTTTCGGGATAGCGCGCGCGGCGCTGGAGAGCCTGCGTCAGCCGGTCCATGAACAGAGCCCGGTTGGGCAGGCCAGTGAGCGCGTCGCGCATGGCTCCGTGCTGCCGCCTGGCCTCGGCCAGCTTCTGCTCACCGCTGTCGCGGAAGCTGAAGACGTAGCCTGCGTGTTCGCCGCTCACGCGCAGCGGGGCAATCTGCATGCTGACCTGCACGGCTTCGCCCGACTTGTCTGTGCGGACGGTCTCAACGTTCACCTGGCCCTTTTCGGCAACGGTTTTAAGCAGGCGCGCGTGTTCGTTCTGGCGGGCCTGCGGCACGATGAGATTGCGCAGGCTTTTGCCGGCGGCTTCGTCGTTCGAGTAGCCGAACATGGCCGCGAAGGCCGGATTGGTGTAGAGAATGTGATTGCCGTGCTCGATGGCCACGGCCTCCGGAATGCTGGCGAGCACATCTTCCATGAGCCGTGATTTAGGCGCGCGTTCGTGGAGTGCGGGATGGGCGACGATCACCGCATCGCGCGACTCGGGGGTGACCAGGCTGTAGGTGCCTTCGACGGGCATGAGGCGGCCGCTGCCGGCCGGCATTGTTGCATGGAACGGATTGCCGGTGCGCGTGGCGGCGAGTTGCGTCTGCGGCTCGGCCGTGCCGGGCAGCAATCCCCAGAGAACCTCTTCGATGGGACGCGGCACCCACTCGCCTGCCGAGAGCCCGAGCGACTGGCGGGCCTCGGTGTTGGCAAAGACGATTATGCCGGCGCGCTCGAGAAAGACGAAGACCGGCAGAGAGTCCAGAATCTGGCGCTGCTCGACGGAGTCTGTATTTTCGGGGAGGTTCATGACGCTGATTTCGCCGTTTGCCGCCGTTGCTCGTTTCGTCTCTTGAATTTGGGCTTGCTTAGGATCCAGTTCGGTGGCGCAGAGGGGCCCGGGTGCGACCATATATGGCGATCGTAGGTCGTGGAAAACAGGCTATCTATCCCCAAAACGGGGGAGTTGCAAGTATCGAAAGTCCGGCTGCGCGGGTGGCAACTTGCGCAAAAGATGGGCAGCGCGCAATTTGCGCGGGGACAGGGATAAAGAAGGTGGCTGGAGTCTTCGCGCGGCCGGGCCTTCGGGGTAGGGCGTCGAGACCGGGGCGTCGAGACCGGGAACTCGGGGACAGCGCGCGGCCTGGCCCCGGCGTTCGGGCCAGGCCTTGGGGATCAGGGAATCTCTACCAGCTCCATCTGGCCGTCGCGGCGGCGGTGCAGCACAAACATGTCGCCGGCGGCGGTGCGGAAGATGAGCAGATCGCGGTCGCGGAACTCGGCGTCTTTGACGGCCTCTTCGATGGTCATGGGCCGGACGGCGAAGGCCTCGCCGTTTTTGACCACATGGGGCTCGACGACCGCCGTGCGCGCGGGGAACGAATGCACGGCGATAGCGGCCTGGGCGCGGGAAGAGGCTTTTGCCGGCCTGCCATTGGCGACGCTTTCGGCAGTGGCTTCCGGCGCGCGCGCAGCTTTGGGCCGCAGCACGGGGGAAACAGACAAGACTTTTTCCTCTTTCTGCAACCGCTTGTTGTCGATTTTGCGCTCGCGGTGGCGGCGGGCCTGGTGCTCGGCATGCGCGATGGCCTGGCGGAGCGCCGCATCGTGGCTGTCGGCCTTGCCCGCGGCGACGATGGTGTTGAGGCGCGACTGGATGGTGATTTCGGCGATCTGGAAATGACGCTGCGCGCCGAAGACGACGCTGGCGTGCGCTGTTCGGCCGAGAATTTGTCCGATCCGGTCCATGCCTTCCTGGGCCAGATCGCGCAGGGCCTTGTTTATCTTCACTTGCCTGGCGGTGAACTCGACTTTCATGTCAGCCTCCGCTCCTGACGGAAGATCCCGGGCTCGAAAAAGCGAGTCGAGCAACCGGTCTGGTGGAGCACAGTATATGCCAAAGGCGGGGGTGCGCACATGCAGGAGACGCATTGGGGGAACCGTATCCTGAAACTGCCATATGGTGAAAGACGCTTGTGGGCCGGCTGCGCTCGTATACTCTGATTCCGTGCTTTGGACGAACCCCGCGACAGTGGCACTGAACGAGTTCCGCTCCGAGCCGATCGTGCGTTTCTCGCTGCTGGCGTTGAGCTCGATCTTCTTTCTCGTAGATCCATTCGCGGCTATCGGATCGTTTTTGGCCATTACGGCGGGGGCCGACCGCGCGCGGCGGCGGCGCATGGCGCGCAAAGGCGCGCTGACTTGCTTTATTGTGCTTACCAGTTTCGCGCTGGCAGGGCAGTTGATCTTCCGCATGTTCGGGATTACGCTGCCGGCTTTTGAAGTGGCCGGCGGGCTGATTCTGCTGCTGATTGGCCTCGACATGCTGGAGGCGCGCCGCTCGCCGACGCAGGAGACGACCGGCGAAACCGAAGAGGCCGCAGCCAAGGAGGATGCCGGCATTGTGCCGCTGGGTGTGCCCATGCTGGCCGGGCCGGGCGCCATCTCCTCGGTGATGGTGCTGGTGGGTCAGGTGCCTTCGTTGTGGCACTGGCAGATGGGGGCCATCGTTGGCTCGATCGGCATCACGGCTCTGGCCAGCTACTTTGTGCTGGCGGGCGCCGACCATGTTCGCCGGGTGCTGGGCGAAACCGGCATCCGCATCCTGGTGCGCATCATGGGTCTGCTGCTGGTGGCTCTGGCGATGCAGTTTTTCGTCAACGGACTGACGGACCTGGGGATCATTGCCCACCATTGAGTAGATGCCGCGTGCTCGAAGCGCGCCAGTTGCAGCCGGGGAGCGCTTTTCCCACAGAAAAAGTCTCCTTTCCCACAGGCCCGCGGCTTGCCAGAAGGCGGCCGGACCAGTATTCTGAGTCAGGTCGCAAATCGCAGGAAAACATAAGGTTCGACGCCATTTGCAAACCGGGGTAGCCTGTGCTACTCTTGGAAAGTTGGAAATGAGCAGTGGAGCTTCCCGGTGGGCTAAGAGGGCCTGCCAGCCGACGGAATGGGAAGCTGGTTCGTAGGGTCGGATTAGCGCGCTAAGGCGTATGTCCAGAGCCCCTGTAGGGAATCCCACAGAGAACAAGCCATTGCAAGACCCGGGGAGTTTTTCTCCTCGCGAGCCGTTAGCGGCTCGGGCGTTTGTCGCGCCGGTGAGATCTTTTGAAATCTTGCGCTGCGCGATGCTTCGTATAAGGGTTTTCTGAGCCGCGCCGTTCTGGTGTAAGGGAAAAGCGGCGGTGACTAAGAAGGTTCAGAAAAACGAAATTCGAGCTTGACCGAGACGGTGAAGTTCGATAGTCTTAAAAAGTTCGCGCCAAAACGGTAAGCCTGCTGAATGAACGACGCAGGAAGCCATGCGCAATCAAGTTCGAGGACACTCTGGCGACACAGTCAGAGACTCGATCCAAGGGTCCCGCTCAGGCGGATCAACCCATAAGGATCTTTGACAATTTGGTTGAACGTGCCAGTCGTGAGATGCGATCGGGTTTGGCTTGATCAATCTCACAAGGTAAGGCGCCCAGTGCTCCCGTCTTTGGACGGCGGCGCGCGGGCGCGGTCGATCCCAACTGACCTCCGTCAGAGTGGGACGACATCAGGTTTCAAACGAGAGTTTGATCCTGGCTCAGAATCAACGCTGGCGGCGTGCCTAACACATGCAAGTCGAACGAGAAAGTGGTAGCAATACCATGAGTAAAGTGGCGCACGGGTGAGTAACACGTGACTAACCTACCCTTGAGTGGGGGATAACTGAGGGAAACCTTAGCTAATACCGCATAATACCTACGGGTCAAAGGAGCAATTCGCTCGAGGAGGGGGTCGCGGCCGATTAGTTAGTTGGCGGGGTAACGGCCCACCAAGACGATGATCGGTATCCGGCCTGAGAGGGCGCACGGACACACTGGAACTGAAACACGGTCCAGACTCCTACGGGAGGCAGCAGTGGGGAATTTTGCGCAATGGGGGAAACCCTGACGCAGCAACGCCGCGTGGAGGATGAAG